>JBDHXU010000075.1:0-15471 GCA_039810905.1 Cyclobacteriaceae bacterium
GTCAGTTGGGGAATTGCTTTCTTTGAATACGTTCTCCAGGTACCTGCCAACCGCATCGGCTTTAAAAGCATGGGCGGGCCTTTTTCTCTCGTGGAATTGAAAGTGCTTCAGGAAGTCATTACCCTGACCGTCTTCACCGTGTTCTCGCTGGTGTTCTTCAAAACGGAAACACTTCGGATGAATCACCTGATCGGATTCATGTTCCTGGTGTTGGCAGTCTATTTTATATTCAAGAAGTAGAGGACAATTAGTAATTGACGATTGTCAATTGTCAATTGTGGCCATGTCAATTACAAACCTGTACCTCACGTCTCCTTTGATCATTCGCTCGTATGCTTCGTTGATTTGTTGAATGGGGATCACCTCCACATCCGAAACGATTTTCTTTTCCGCACAATAGTCCAGCATGTCCTGGGTTTCCTTCAGGCCGCCAATCATGGACCCGGCGAGAGACCGTCGACCGTCGATAAGGGCAAAGGGATCCACGGGCACTGATTCCGGCGGCAACCCCACAAGGGCAATAGTACCATCTGTCCGGAGCAGTTTCAAGAATCGGCTGATATCATGAGGCGCCGACACACAGTCAACAATAAAATCAAAGTGTTTGCGGTACTTCTTCATCTCCCCATCGTTGGTAGTAACGACAAAGTCATGAGCGCCAAGTTTGGACGCATCTGCCTTCTTGGATGCTGAGGTACTGAGTACTGTGACTTCTGCACCAAGGGATGCGGCCAGTTTGACGGCCATGTGTCCGAGACCGCCGAGTCCCATGACGCCCACGCGCTGTCCTTTGCTCACCTGCCAGTGCCGTATCGGGGACCAGGTGGTGATGCCGGCGCAAAGAAGAGGCGCCACACGATCCAGCGGAAGATTATTTGAGATCTTATAGGTGTAGGCTTCATCTGTGACAATGCTTGAAGAATAGCCTCCGTAAGTGAGGGTCTTTCCGTCGTATTCATAGGCATTGTAGGTTCCGATCATGCCCTGCTCGCAATATTGCTCCATGCCCTTCTTACAGTTGTCGCATTTGCGGCAAGAATCAACAAAGACGCCTACAGCTGCGAGGTCACCTGCCTTGAATTTGGTAACGGCGGATCCCACCTTACTCACCGTTCCTACAATTTCGTGTCCGGGCACCAATGGGAAAATGGAACCTCCCCACTCATCCCTGACCTGGTGCAGGTCGGAGTGGCAAACGCCACAATACCGGATATCGATCAGTACATCATGGGCACCGACCTCGCGTCTTTCAAAACTGTACGGGCCCAGATGTGCGTGGGCATGTTTGGCAGCGTAACCTTTGACCGCAATCATAATTGACAATTAGAAATTAACAATCATTCCTACATGATCTCCTCGCCCGGCTTGGTTTTCCACCGTTCGTGCAACCAGACCCACTGGTCCGGATGCCTGCGTATCGCTTCCTCGATAACATGAGTGAACCGTTGGGTATTGGATACCAGGTCTTTCTCCTCGTCACCTGTCAGCTCCAAAGGTATTTCAGGAAGGATCTCCATGTGCTGATTATGGTCGTCGCCCAGGTAGATAAAAGTCGGCACAACGGCTGCGCCGGTTTTCATTGCCAGTACAGTGGCCCCGACCGGCGTGGCTGCCGGCATGCCGAAGAAGTTGACAAAGCGACTTTTCACTTTGGTATCCTGATCGATGAGAATCGCCACTGAACCCTTGCTCTTCAGCGCCTTGATAAGCCGGAAGGTTTCCTTCCCTCTTTCCACAGCCACCGCTCCATGTGCATTCCGGAAATCAAACAAAAGGTCATTGAGACGGTCATCTTTCAAAGGTGTGCCAATGATATTGGGTTTTAGCCCCCGCATCGACATCACCGTGATCTGCAGGTCAAAAGCACCCAGGTGACCGGTGAGGAATATCACCCCCTTTTCTTTTGCCGCGGCGGCTTCAAAGTTTTCATAACCATGCACCGTGATGAATTTGTCAAGGTCTTCAAGGGTTTTTGCGTTGCGCGACCTGATGATGTCCCCCGCATTCTTTCCAATCATCACATACACACGCTTGCTGAGCGCCAGGATCTCCTTCATGGAAAGCTCGCGGCTGAAGGCCAGGCCAAGATGAAAGATCACCCTTTCCTTATACACTGATGGAAAAGCATAAGCTACCTTTCCAAGCCAGCCGAAGAAGGCAAGCCACAACCGGCGCGGCACCAATCCGGAAAGAAAGATCATGAACCGGACAGACCAGTAGATGGAGGCGTATTTGATCCTTTTACGGAGCGGTCGGTTGTCCATGGTCGGCAAAGATAATTCCTGCTGTCTTAATCCGCCTGCCATTGACATTTATCATGTGCTTGTGCTGCTGCAACCTGCTACATTTGGCACATGAAGCTTTTACTTGCCATGCGTCATGCCAAGAGTAGCTGGGACGAGCCGAATCTTGACGACTTTGACCGGCCCCTGAACAGTCGTGGCGAACGCGATGCGCCGAAAATGGGAAAGCGAATCGCAAAGAAAGGAATCCAGGTTGACCACATATGCAGCAGTCCTGCCAACCGGGCTATCAGCACGGCAAAACTTCTGGCAGAGGCGATTGACTATCCATCAAAGAAGATCCAGAAGGAGCAGGCGCTCTATCATGCGGGTGAAGATTCCATCCTCAAAGTAATATCATCCCTTCCTGACGAAGCAGAGAGGGTGTTGCTGGTGGGTCATAACCCCGGGCTTACAGATTTTGTAAACAATTTTCCAGGCACCTCCATCGAGAACATTCCCACGGCTGGACTCGTAGTCATCGAATTTGACATCAAAGAGTGGAAGTCTGCTACATGGAAGAACGGAAAAGTGGTCCATGTGGATTCGCCCAAGAAATAATCACTTTCCATTAGGGTCCCTGAGAAATGCAGGAAGCAGACTCCATACACTCTTCCTGAGAATTCCGCTTTCCCTGAATCGCCAGCCAAACAGAATCCGGTACGTGCTGCTGTTATTTCCAAAATGAATATCCTGGAACACTACGTTGCGTGCCTGCGTTACGAGCGTAACGCCGGTGAAGAAGCGATCGTTGCTGTAGCCCACACTGAAGCGGGTATCCACAAAGGTATTCACCGTAGTGGTACGATGTTCTGCAAAATTGAGGTCGCGGTATTGAAGCCACTGTACCGCTGGCCCCAGTGCCAGGGTGCCATTGATGAAGAACTTCTTGATGACCAGATTATACGAATATCCGGGCGCCAGGCTTAATGTCTGATAGTCGACCGACTGGAAAGGTTGAACAAGGCTGATCTTCTGCGCGTAGTGGTTGTTGAGGATTGCGGAATCGGCATTAAGGCTGAACGAATTGAAGGCACCGCTTACAATGAATGATCCCGCGCTCCGGAGCTGGCGGTCGGCGAAAGTGTAAGATGATCGCAGGGAAAATTTCCTGTTGTTAAAAATATAGACACCTGACACTCCCAGGTTCTGCGTCTTCACATCCGGACGCTGGGGGTAGGCACCAGAGGGAGGCAAAGCGATGTCGGGGTTGGAAAGATAAAAGCCCTGGTAGCGCTGAAAGAAAACATCGGCACCCCATCGCTTGCTGAGAATGTTGAGCTGAAGGTCTGAAGCCTTGGTAGTACCGTAGAGATCATTCTTTTTCTCGTCGACCGGGACTGCCATTACCAGTTCAATCCCAAGATCAAACAAATAGACCCCTACACCCATGCCGACCGAGTTGTTGGGTTTGAAGCGCAGCACGCTGCCAGGATTGCCGGGGTCTGACAATTCATATGAAAGCTGGCGTTGTTTCAGTACTGGCCAGATGAAAAACTTGTCAGGATAGGAAACAAAGTAAGGCTTTGCCTTCAATGTGCTTAGACTGTCCTGCCCGAAAGAAATGCTTGCACAACAACTGTACAGCGCCAGTACCAATGTGCTGCGTCGCATACATCAAAGGATGTACTCGCTCAGGTCTTTGTTTTTTGCAAGGCCCTGCAAACGCTGTGTCACCATGTCGCCCGTAATGGTTATGGTGCGACCGGCCTCAATTTTGTCAGGGACGTCAAAGAGAAACTCATTCAGCAGCCGGCTCATCACGGTATGCAACCTTCTGGCGCCGATGTTCTCTACTTCAGCGTTTATAGAGAAGGCCATCTCCGCGATGGCGTCAATGGCATCATGGTTGAATTCAATATTCACCCCCTCAGCCTCAAACAAGGCAGTGTATTGCTTGGTCAGCGCATTCCTGGGTTCGCTCAGAATTCTGACGAAGTCCGCCTTTGTAAGGCTGCTGAGCTCGACCCGAATGGGGAATCTTCCCTGCAATTCCGGAATGAGGTCTGATGGTTTGGACACATGAAAAGCGCCGGCCGCAATAAAGAGCACATGGTCCGTAGTGATGGCCCCGTGCTTCGTGTTGACGGTACTGCCCTCGACAATGGGAAGCAGATCGCGCTGCACACCCTCACGGCTCACATCCGGGCCTCCTCCCTTGCTATTGGATGATGCTATCTTGTCAATCTCATCAATGAAGATAATCCCTGCCTCCTCTGCTTTGCGCAACGCCTCTTCCTTCACTTCATCCATGTCGATGAGTTTGGCAGCTTCCTCTTCCAGCAGGATCTTCCTGGCTTCCGCGATGGTAACTTTCTTCTTCTTGGGTTTTTTCGGCATCATGCCATTGATCATCTCCTGTAGGTTCATCATGGAAACCTCATCGATCATGCCGGCCCCAATCATCCCCACATTGCCGCCTCCACCCTGCCTGATGTTGATTTCAATCTTGCGGTCTTCGAGATCACCCTGCTTGATCTTTTCGCGGAAGAGGTTGCGCGTTCGCTCGTTCAACTCCTGGTCGCTTGTTGGTTCCATAGCATCGTCAGGGACAACAGCATCTGTCCTAATGGCGGTGGAGCGAATGGGCGGGATCAGCGCGTCAAGGATTATCTCTTCAACCGCCTGCGCAGCCTTCTGTCGAACTTCCTCCTTCTTCCTGGATTTCACCATGTTCACCGACTGCTCCACAAGGTCGCGGACCATGCTTTCCACATCCCGGCCCACATAGCCCACTTCCGTAAATTTGGATGCCTCCACCTTTACAAATGGCGCATCGGCCAGTTTAGCCAGTCGTCGGGCTATTTCCGTTTTGCCCACGCCTGTCGCGCCAATCATCAGAATGTTGTTTGGCACAATTTCCCTGCCGATCTCGGATTTCACATTCATCCGGCGCCACCGGTTACGCAATGCGATGGCCACGTTGCGCTTGGCATCATCCTGACCCACAATATACTTGTCAAGTTCTTCAACAATCTGTCTCGGCGTGAGATGCGTAGCGTCCATTCGTGAGTTGGTTAGTAAATAGTCAAATGACTGATGGTGTAATCAGCTGGCCTTTGGTTCTGTAAAGGTAAACTCCAGTGGGTGTTTCACCTTTTCCCTCAACAAGGCAGTCTTCAACACTTCATCCACCGTGTTGACGTAATGAAAATTCAAACCTTTGAGATAGTGCTTCTCAATCTCCCCGATGTCCTTTTTGTTTTTGCTGCTCAGAATAATATCCTTGATCCCTCCTCTCTTGGCAGCCAGAATCTTCTCTTTAATCCCTCCCACCGGCAACACTTTTCCGCGAAGTGTAATCTCGCCGGTCATGGCAAGCTTTGCCTTAACTTTTCGCTGGGTATAAATAGAGGCCAATGAAGTGAGCATTGTGATACCAGCAGACGGTCCGTCCTTGGGAACCGCGCCTGCCGGCACATGCACATGGAGATCATATTGCTGGAACACGCGGTGATCGATGTCGAGTGATGCTGCATTAGACTTGAGATAAGACAATGCCGCCATGGCCGACTCTTTCATCACATCGCCAAGCTGGCCCGAAAGGGTCAATTGGCCTTTCCCACGGCTCACACTTGATTCGACAAAAAGAATGTCACCGCCTACCTGCGTCCATGCGAGACCCGTCACCACACCGGCAGTTTCGTTATCCTGGTACAGCTCCTCGTCAAAGATTTCAGGGCCAAGTACCTTTACAACGTAGTCCCTGGTGATCTCCTTTTCATATGCTTCTTCCATTGCCTTTGCCTTGGCTACGCTTCTCACCACAGATCCGATCTTCCTTTCCAATGACCTGACACCGGACTCACGGGTGTAGTGGCTGATGATTTCCAAAATCGCCTCCTTGGTGAATTTGATTTCCCCAACCCCGAGTCCGTGCTCTGCAAGCTGTTTAGGCACGAGGTGTCGACGGGCTATCTCCTGTTTTTCCTCCACAGTGTAGCCGGTGATTTCAATGATCTCCATGCGATCCCTCAGCGCCGGCTGAATCGTGTCCAGCGAATTGGCAGTGGCAATGAACAATACCTTGGACAAGTCGTATTCCACTTCAAGGTAATTGTCATTGAAAGTATTGTTTTGCTCAGGATCCAGTACCTCAAGCAAGGCAGAGGAAGGATCGCCCCGGAAGTCGCTGCGGATCTTGTCAATCTCATCCAGCACAAAGACAGGGTTGGAGCTTTTGGCCTTCTTGATATTCTGGATGATCTTTCCCGGCATAGCCCCAATGTAGGTCTTGCGGTGACCCCTGATCTCCGCTTCGTCATGCACGCCACCGAGCGACATTCTAACATAGTTACGCTGTAGCGATTTGGCAATGGACTTTCCAAGCGAAGTCTTTCCCACGCCGGGAGGTCCGTAGAGACAGAGGATGGGGCCCTTCATATCCTGCTTCAGCTTCAGCACTGCCAGGTATTCAAGGATTCTGCTCTTGACCTTTTCAAGGCCAAAGTGATCCTTGTCAAGAATCTTCTCCGCCCGCTTGAGGTCGAAGTCGTCCTGGGTATACTCCTCCCACGGAAGGTCAAGCATAAGCTCGACGTAATTCATGGAAACAGGAAACTCTGCTGCCTGCGGATTCATGCGCTGCAGCTTTTCCAGTTCCTTATTGAAGTGTGCGGCCGCGGCTTTTGGCCATTTCTTTTCAACGCCGCGTTTGCGAAGTTTTTCAATTTCCTTATCGGGACCATCATAGCCCAATTCATCCTGGAGCACCTTTATTTGCTGGCGCAGGAAATAATCTCGCTGCTGCTGATCGATATCGGTATGAACCTTCTTCTGGATTTCATTCTTGATCTCCAACATCTGGATCTCCTTCATCATGTACTGAAGCAAAAGAGTACCCCGGTCGATGATATTGGAGGTCTCCAGTATTTTTTGTTTTTCCGTCACCTCAACGTTCAGGTTGGAGGAGAGGAAATGAATCAGAAAGGCCGGGCTCTGAATGTTGTCGAGCGCCATCTGGGCCTCCTGGGGTATTTCGGGATTGAGGCGCAGAATCTTTGTGGCCGCATCTTTCAGTGACTGGATGAGTGCCTTCACCTCCTTGCTGTTAAGGTTGAGCTGGGGCTCGGTCTGCAATTCAATGCGGGCAGTCAGATAAGGATCTTCCTGGAGGAATTCTCTCACCAGGAATCGATTCTTCCCCTGGATAATGATGGTAGTATTGCCATCCGGGAGAACCAGCATCTTGATGATCCGTGCAATGGTTCCAATGCGGTACAAATCCTCGACAGCCGGTTCTTCCGTCTGTTTGGTCTTCTGGGCCACCACCCCCACAATTCGGTTGCCTGAATAGGCCTTCTTGATAAGCTTGATGGACTTCTGCCGGGTCACGGTGATGGGAATTACAACACCGGGAAAAAGGACAGTATTCTTGATTGGAAGTATGGACAACTCTTCCGGGAGGTCTTCCGGCTTCAGGTCCGATTCCTGTTCGGGGTTGATCAACTGTACCAGTTCCTCCGAATCTTCCTGAACGAGTGGAGTTATTGCAAGTGATTTGAACGTGCTCATTATGCCATTATGACACCAACCGGATTAGGCGGAAGGCGTCCAAGTAAGTCATCCAATATGGTCAATAGGGATGCCAAAGCGTTGATTATCTATCAAAATTATTTGAACTTTCGGTAATCGCTAAGGTGGACCAATCCTTTTCAAAGCTTCTTAATGTTCGGTTTTTCCTTCTGATTGTACTTTTTTTCGCGATTGAATCCCCGAATGCGAGTGCCCAAAAGCCGGGCAAAAAGTTCAAGCAGGGCGGAAAAATCCAACTCAATGATTCGCTGACAACCTTCAGCCAGTCTGACATATTCGCTTTCCCCAACGTTAACCGCATCCCCTACTACTATGATGCAGCCAAAATGGAAAAGTTGCATGCTTACCAGAAAGCAGGGCCCAGTCAGGAATATTACGATGCGCTCAGATCATATGTCGCCCATTTCGGGATAACGAATTTTCATGAGAACACGGCGATGCTTTGGGAACTTGCCAGGCTTTCACAAACCTATGGGCCCAAAGGTGAATCGGTATTGCTGTACAAGCTTGTGTTGAAGCACCACCGGCAGGGCATCAATATCCGGGACGTATTCAGGGAGTATGATTCCATCGAGCGGGACAAACGCCGATACTATGTTCCATTGGAACATTATTACCAGTTGGTTGACTTCAGAAAAGAAATCGATACCCTGCGTCCGCCGCGAGCGGTGCTGGTAAACATGGGGGAAGACATCAATTCCAGAAAAGAGGATTACGGGCCCACCATCGGCAACGTTGATAACCTGATCTTATTTACATCAAAGCGAAACAAGAATGACGAGGGCGGGAGCACTTTCGATGAGGACCTCTTCTTCAGTGAGAAACTCGAAGGTTATTGGGGGAAGGCGCAGGAGTTTAGAAAAATCAATACACATTATAATGAAGGATCGGCCTGTCTGAGCCACGACGGGAAGCATTTATACTTCTCCCGCTGCAATACCCCTGAATCGCTGGGCAACTGCGATCTCTATAGCGCCGATCTGGGCCCCGACAGTTCATGGGTCAACATCCATAATCTCGGGCCTCAGGTAAACAGCACCGGCTGGGACTCACACCCCAGTCTGTCTCATCATGATGACACCCTATTCTTTGCATCCAACAGGCTCGGCAGCTTTGGGCTGTCTGACATTTACTATACAATCCATGATGCCAAGGGGAATTGGTCCAAAGCCCTGAACCTTGGCCCGGTGATCAATACTGTGAACAGTGAAGTGAGCCCCTTCTACCATCACAAATTCAACGTGCTCTATTTCAGTTCCAACGGAGAGCCACTCAGTTTCGGTGACTTTGACATTTACAAATCAAGCTGGAAGGACGGAATGTGGGGTGAGCCAAAAAATATCGGTCCCTTGGTGAACGGCGCTGGCAGTGAGTACTACTTCACCATTGATTCGGAGTCAAAAGATCTGTACTACGCGCGATCCGAAGAGACCGACAAGAAGAACCTGGACTTGTTCTCCTTTCCGGTTCCCATGGAAGCCCAGCCCGAGGCGATAACTCAACTCAAAGGTTCACTGAAGAACCAGGAAGGAAAGCCTATGAAGGGAATTGTTTCTGTCATTGATCTGGACAATGGGGTCGAAGTAGCACCGAAATTTCTGAGGGAAGACGGCACTTTTGATTTTAATCTCATCAACAAGCGCAACTACCTGCTCATCATCCAGGGGGACGAGTTCTTCAGGATCGAGGAACTGTTCTTCCTGAATGGCGACATGGAGATCAATAAGGTTGCCGAACCCATCGAGAGTAAGATTGCTTTTGAATCACTGGAATTTGAAAACGGGAAGGCGAACATTCTCCCTGCCATGCACGCCGATCTCGACAAGCTGGCCAATTTTCTCATCGACCACCCGGAACTGAAGCTGAAAATTTCCGGGCATACGGATTCCGCAGGCAAGGAAGAAGCGAATCTGAAGCTCTCCCAGGCACGGGCTGATGCGATCAAGAAATACCTCGCTCAGGAATTTAAGATAGACGCGGCCCGCATCACCGCCATCGGATATGGCAGTGCGCGCCCCCTGACTAAGGAGGTAACCGATGAGCATAAGCAGCTCAACCGCCGCGTAGAATTCGAAATTTCCAGGTGACGCTTAACCGGCAAGGCTGCCACTCAGCCCACCGGCGCTGGCAATCCCTGCAATTCCTTCGTATTATTCAGAAATATTTTCTACCTAAATCTTCAACTGTGATGAGTTCAACGCTTTTACCACTGTCACCGGGAAGCAAAACCTCCCGTTCATTTTTTCAACCCTTCCATTGGCTCACCTGCTTTGCCATGGTGATGATTACAGCTTTTTGTCAGGGACAGGAAATCAATCCAAAAGTCAAGCAAGACAAGAACAAGCAATTTGTCGCGCAGAATGTTGAAGACCACAAGGCAGAATATACCAAAGTGGCAAGGGACATATGGAGTTATGCCGAACTGGGCTTCTACGAAACAAAGAGCAGCACAGAACTTCAGGATCTTCTGAAGGCCAATGGTTTCAAAGTTGAAACAGGTGCGTCCGGAATGCCTACGGCATTCATTGCCACTTATGGTACCGGCGGGCCCGTGATTGGCGTCCTGGCAGAGTTTGATGCCTTGCCCGGGCTTTCCCAGGATACCGTGTTCAGCAAGCACCCCATCGTGGAAGGCGGTGCGGGGCATGGCTGCGGGCACAACCTTTTTGGTACGGCATCAGCCGCTGGTGCCATCGCGATAAAGACATGGCTGGAAAAGAATAAGATTCAGGGAACCATCAAAGTATATGGCACTCCTGCTGAAGAAGGTGGCGGCGCGAAAGTCTATATGGTGCGTGACGGGTTGTTCAACGGTGTAGATGCAGTACTCCACTGGCATCCGTCTTCCGCCAATGATGCAAGTCCCTCCTCCTGCCTTGCCATCAAACAGACGATGTTCCGGTTTCACGGTCGTGCTGCACATGCAGCGGCTAATCCCGATGCAGGGCGTTCAGCACTCGATGCCGTGGAAGGAATGAATTATCTCGTCAATATGATGCGCGAGCACGTACCTCAGGATGCGCGCATCCATTATGTCATTTCAAAGGGTGGTCTGGCAGCCAATGTGGTGCCTGACTTTGCAGAAGTGGAGTATATGGTTCGCCATCCTGATGCAAGAGTCGTGGATCAGATCTGGGAACGCATCAGGAAATGCGCCGAAGGGGCTGCCATGGGTACGGAAACGACCATGGATTATGAAGTTATATCTGGCTCATATAACCTCATGCCAAACGAAACTCTCGCCAAACTGATGTATAATAATCTCCAGACAGTAGGCGGAGTAAAATACACTCCGGCCGATGTCGAATTCGCCAAACAACTTCAGGCTTCATCAAATATGAAGCCGGTGAATATTGCCGAAGCCGGTCAGGTGCAGCCCTTCAAGACCGGAGGTTTCTTCCCGGCCTCTACGGACGTAGGAGATATTACCTGGATTGTTCCCACGGTTGGGTTGGGGACAGCCACTTGGGTGCCCGGTGTCCCGGCTCATTCATGGCAGGCGGTTGCAACAGGAGGAATGGACATTGGATTCAAAGGTATGATTAACGCAGCCAAGACACTTGCGATGACAGGAGTTGATCTCTACCTGAACCCGGCCGCCATCCAAAAAGCAAAAGCGGAACTCAAAGAAAGAACCGGCAATGACTTCCATTACAAGTCCATGATTGGAGACCGCAAGCCGGCACTCGATTTCAGAAAAGGCAAATAAGAAATTCCCAAAAAATGAAAAGACTATTCACTATCCTCCTTCTCCTCCCCACCGTTGCATCCATTGCTCAGACCGAGGTCAAGCCCAAAATAAAACCCGATCCCGACAAGCAGTTCGTCCAGACTGACCTGGACCAGCGATTCGGGCAGTTCAGAAATGTGGCACGCGACATCTGGGGCTATGCCGAGTTGGGTTACCTGGAAACAAAGAGTACAGCCCGACTTCAGGATGAACTGAAGAAAGAAGGATTCACCATTGAAACGGGTGTGGCAGAAATTCCCACTGCATTTGTAGCCACGTTCGGATCTGGCGAGCCAGTGATTGGCATACTGGCCGAGTTTGATGCCCTGCCTGGACTTTCACAAGACTCGGTGCCTGTGAAGAAGCCGCTCATTGAGGGCCGACCTGGTCATGGTTGCGGACACAATCTCTTCGGTGCGGCATCCACAGCTGCGGCTGTTGCAATGAAAGACTGGCTCGTAAAGAATAAGCGACCCGGCACCATTAAGGTGTTCGGAACGCCTGCCGAAGAAAGCGGTGGAGGAAAAGTATACATGGTTCGGGCAGGGCTGTTCGATAAAGTGGATGCAGTTCTGCATTGGCATCCTGCCGATCACAACCAGGCTAATGCTGAAACGTGTCTCGCGTTCAAGCAAGGCAAATTCAGGTTTTATGGACAGTCCGCCCATGCGGCAGCCATGCCGGATGCCGGACGCTCGGCGCTGGATGCGGTGGAGTCGATGGATTTCATGGTCAACATGATGAGGGAGCATGTGCCTGCAGATACACGCATTCAATATGTGATCACACAGGGCGGTCTTGCGGCCAATGTAGTGCCGGATTTTGCAGAGGTTGAATACATCATTCGCCATCCCGACGTCAGGACACTCGAGAAGATCTGGGATCGCGTGGTGAAGTGTGCAGAAGGTGCCACCATGGGTACCGAAACCACCATGAAGTATGAAGTTATCTCGGGCCTTTACAATCTGATGCCGCTTGAAACGCTTTCCAAGGTCATGTACAGCAACCTGGAATCTGTTGGCGGTCTGAAATATTCCCAGGCGGAAACAGCTTTTGCGAAGCAGCTGCAGTCCAGTTTTATCGGCAAGGTGCCGGACTTATCCCAGGCCGAGAAGGTGGAGCCCTACAGCAACAAGGCTTATTTTCCTGCCAGCTCCGATGTGGGTGACATCAGCTGGGTGGTGCCTTCAGTAGGACTTGGCATAGCGACGTGGGTGCCCGGCGCACCTGCACACTCCTGGCAGTCCACATCAACGGGTGGCATGAGCATAGGATTCAAAGCCATGCTCAATGCATCCAAAGTTCTTTCGATGACAGGTGTTGATCTCTTCAAGAATCCGGAGATCATCAAGAAAGCCAAGGCTGAACTTGAGCAAAAGCGCGGCGCCGATTTCAAATACCGGGCGCTGGTGGGAGACCGAAAGCCACCGCTGGATTACAGGAAGGGGCTTTAAAGGTTCCGGGTTTCTGGTTTCTGGTTTCTGGTTAACCCCGACATTTATCGTCGGGGATAACCCAGACATTTATCGTCGGGGTTTCTAGTTGCCGGTGATCACTTTGCTGATGTCGTTGTAGAAGACGAAGACCATCAGCACCAGCAGGATGGCCATGCCGATCTTGAGAGCGGTTTCAAATACCTTTTCATTCGGCTCACGGCCGCTGACCATTTCATATAACAAGAACACCACGTAACCACCATCCAGTCCGGGTATAGGAAGAAGGTTCATGAATGCGAGCACCATGGACAAGAGTCCCGTCATGTGCCAGAAGCGTTCCCAGTCCCATTCAGGACCAAATGCCTGTGCCATACCCACCGGGCCTGACAACGACTTGGTGAATGAAATTTCACCGCTGAAGATTTTCTTGAAGGCCTTCAGCTGGTTGAAAATGACGCCAAAGGCCGTCTTGGTACCAATGCCGATGGACGGGAAGAATCCATAGGAAATGTGTGCGAGATCAGATTTGTCAAGGCCTTTGGGGAGAAATCCTATCATCTCTTGATCGGCAAATGGTACGGCGAAAGCCACCACCTGTCCTGCACGCTCAACCTTGAACGATAATGTGTCTTTATGGGCGCTGGCTCTCACGATCTTAATGACCTGATCCTGGTAGGTGACGGGTTGACCTTGTATTTCGACGAGTCGGTCGCCCAATTGCAGTTTCTGACTGGCAATCGAAGCGGCTTTCCTGCGCTCCACCACAGAATCGCCTTGGCTGTTGACGGCATAGGTCTTCACCTCCACTTCCGGAGTGATATAGCCCACCACCGCAGGTACGCGAGGGGACACAAATGCTCCCGCTGAGCTCTTGCTGTTGAAGTTTTCAATGAAATTACCCGGGATATCAATCCTTACTTCCTGTCCATCCCTCAGGACTGTATAGTATGAATTTTGGGATAGCAGAACTTCGGGTTTGACCATATCCTGAAAATCAACAAAGTCATGCCCGTTGATCCTGATGATCTGATCACCTGATTTGAGTCCCAGCTGCTCCCCCAGCTCCAAAGCATGAATGCCTCCATGTGAATTGACGTAATCTTTCGGTATGTACGTGTCTCCGAGGAAATAGGTGATGCCGATGAATATCAGCACACCGACTATGACATTGACGATGATCCCTCCCAGCATGACGATCAGTCGCTGCCATGGCTTTTTGGATCTGAATTCCCATGGCTCAGGGGCTGCTTTGAGTGCCTCCTTGTCCATACTTTCATCCACCATGCCTGCGATCTTCACATAGCCGCCCAGCGGAAACCAACCCACACCGTATTCCGTGTCGCCGCGCTTCATTTTGAACAAAGAGAAGTTCATCACATTGGCCATGGGGAAAAGAAAATCAAAGAAGAGGTAGAATTTCTCCACCTTGATATCAAACCACCTGGCAGTGATGAAGTGACCCCACTCGTGAACTACGATCAGTATGGATAGACTCAGCAGAAGCTGAGCTGTCATAATCATTCCTTCCATTATTGCATTTCTGTTTGTACTATTTTACCAGTTCGCTGGCTTTCGCCCTTGTCCAAAGGTCAGTTTCAACGTAATCCCCCAAACTTGGTTCTTTTATATAAGGAGATTTTTCTAGGCATTGTTCCACAACGGATGATATTTCCAAAAATCCAATCTTGTCTTCCAGAAAGCCGGCCACAGCCACTTCATTGGCTGCATTTAGTACGCAGGGCTTGTTTCCGCCTTGTTCCAATGCCTCAAAAGCGAGCGCAAGATTACGAAAAGTTTCCGTATCTGGCGGTTCAAAGGTGAGCGAGGGATAACGGGCAAAATCAAATCTCGGAAACTCGTTTTTCAGCCTGTCAGGATAGGTCAGTGCAAACTGTATGGGTAAACGCATGTCAGGTAGTCCAAGTTGCGCCTTGATTGAACCATCGGCGAAATGCACAAGTGAGTGTACAATCGACTGGGGATGAACAATGACTTCCACCTGCGATGGCTTCAGTCCAAAGAGCCATTTGGCCTCAATGACTTCCAGTCCCTTGTTCATCAGCGTCGCGGAGTCAATAGTAACTTTTGCGCCCATGGTCCAGTTCGGGTGCTTCAGTGCCTGTGCTTTGGTTACCTGCGCCAGTTCATTGCGTTTGCGCCCACGGAACGGACCGCCGGAAGCGGTAAGTGTAATCTTTTCGACAGGGTTATGCAACTCTCCCATCAGACACTGGAAGATGGCCGAGTGCTCCGAATCCACCGGCAGCAAGGCCACTCTTTTTTCCGCTGCTTTTCTGGTCACCAGGTCGCCACCCACTACCAGGGTTTCTTTGTTGGCCAGAGCTATATTTTTTCCTGACTCGATGGCGGCGAGCGTTGGACGCAGGCCGGAATAACCTACGAGCGCAGTCAGCACCAGGTCAATGGTATCCATGGTCACCACCGACTGCAGTGCTTTCTCACCGGCATAGACTTTTATGGGTTCCGA
>JBDHXU010000076.1:0-15331 GCA_039810905.1 Cyclobacteriaceae bacterium
CCTTCGTTGATGGCACGCTTCAGCGCCACATCGGAATAACCCGCGCCCTCTGTGCCAAGGTCGCGTACGGTGGTAATCCCTGCCATCAAAGTATTCCTGGCGTGCACCGTTGCACGCACGGTACGATAGGAATCAGATTCTTTCAGCACCTGGACATCCCAATCGGTGATGTTGTAGGGATACAACAGGAGATGGGAGTGGCCTTCAATAAGCCCAGGCATCAAGGTCATGCCGGCCATGTTGATGACCTGTGTTTCCTTGCCCACCCTGATCGATTCTTTTGCACCTGCGGCGATGATCTTGTTTCCCTGAACCTGCACAACCCATCCTTCGTGCATTTCAGTGCCGTCGAAGACGCGGTCAGGCTGAAGCAGATAGCTGGTGGAATTTTGTGCGTACAAAAATTGAGGCAGCAGAAGAAGGAGGAAAGCAATGCGATGCATCATAACCGTTATTGTTTTACAGCGATCAATTTAGATAAAATAGCAGTCCGCTGATTCAAAAATATTTCGCCCGGTATGCGAATTGGGCGACAGTTATTTGCCCATGTTCTCAGCCTGCTCGATGATGCTGCCGGTGAGGCTCATGAGGTCGGTATATGTTCCGATGAGGTTGAAGACCGCTTCGAGGTTGGCGAGGGAAGCATTCAGGTAGTTCAACTGTATCAAACGCAAATCGATGGCATTGATATAACCTACGCGATACCGCTCTTCTGCGAGGCTCAGGTTGAGTTCTGTTGCGCGCTGGTTGATCTTTGTAATCTCAACAATCTGGCGTCGTTGTTCATACAAGTCGTATGCGGACTGCAGATCGCGCTGAAGGGATAGCTTAAGCTTGTCGGTTGTGAGCTGACCGATAAGTTCATTCTTCTTTGCATTCTCGATGCTGCGTCTTATCTGCCCGCCATTGAACAAAGTCCAACGCATGGTAAAGTTCGCGTAGGCGCCATAGGAGTTGCCGGGAATAGTCATGTACACGGGAGCGTAGCTGGTGCTGATCACCGGTTGTGTCGGATCGTCAAGAAGATAACCTACTGTACTTTTAACGGGGACACCTGTGTCTGATGGCCGGAACTTGGCATTGAGCCAGTCCAGACTACCCTGGGCGCCCATGTTCACGCTCAATGAAGGGTACAGACTGGATTGAGCAATTTGAGTGTTCGTCCGGAGAATCTCCTGGGATAGAAACTGATTTTTAAGTGTGAAGTTGTTCCCTGACATTTTCTGTTCAAGGTCCTGATAGTTGAATGACGGTGCGTCAAAGCGTAATGGCTGTGGGAAGGAATAGACCTTGTCGGCCCGTTCGTTAATAAGGACGTTCAGATTCCGTACCGCATTCCTGTAATTCAGATTTTGAAGTACGAGGTTGCCGGAGTCGGTGAGGAAGTTGCTTTCTTCCTGGAGCACATCGAACGTGATGGCGCTTCCGACCGTCTTTTTCAGCTTGACTTGTTCATACCGGGTTTTGGAGAGGTCAAGCAGTTTCTTTCTTACTTCCAGTCTTTCCTTCTCAAGCAGTACCTGGCTGTAGCCGAGGATGATGCTCTGCAATACATTCTGAACCACGATAGAGGCATTCCCCTCTGACTGTTTTTCCAGCTTCTCCAGCTGCTCCCGTGTGATAGAGATTCTGCCCCCGTTGAAGATGACCCACCCTACATCCATCTGACCGGGGATGCTATGGGAACGGCTTAAACCCGGAACGGCAAACGGGTTGGCCGGCACCCGCTGGATCAGGCTGTTGGTAGGAGTAATCAATAAGTTAATCGTGGGATATCTTCCCGCCTGGCCTGCATTGTTGTTGTTCTTGGCGATTTCGACCAGAGAACCCTGAATCTGGATATCAAAATTATTCTTCAGGCCACGCTTGATGGCGTCCTCCAGCGTAAGCGGTTCCTGAGCGTATGCGAGAATTACGCAAAGGAAGTACGGAAGAAATGCTACCAGACGCTTCATAACCCGGAAAAAATAGAGAACGGCAAATGTACGGATGAGTTTCCCTCTGATGTCAAAACTTCTTCAAAAGGCAGAATTCTTATTTCAGCTTATGCGGCTGCAACGGTGTCCTTCATGGATATCCAGAAATTATTGAACCCTTCCCCAATCACAATGTCCAGGGTACCGATGGCGAGCATTTCGAGGATGGCCAGAAAATTGAAAATGAGCGACACCCGGGTGGGTGTCACGGCAAGCATTTCGGTAAAGGCGAGCTTCGGCTTCCGGGTGAGTTCGTTGAGGATGTATTCCTTCTGTCCCTCCACCGTGTAAGGGTATTGTATCACCTGGTGCACCGGCCGGTTCTTCTCCTCTTCATAGCGCTTCATCACCTTTTCAAACACCTGCATCAATTTGTACAAGTCAACCTCCTGGAGTTCGGCTTCGACGTTCACCGCAGCAGCGAGCGACTTGACTTCTTTCAGCAGATTGCCTCTCTTTTCCTTGTGCAGTTCATCCTCCTCCATTTTCTGGAAGGTTTCGATGACGGACTTGTATCTTTTATATTCAAGAAGGTGCTTCACCAGTTCTTCGCGCGGATCAATTTCATTTCCCTCTTCATCCAGCTGAGGTCTGGGCAAAAGCATCTTTGACTTGATCCTCATCAATGTGGCGGCGACCAGAATGAATTCACTCGCCAACTCAACATTCAAAGTTTCGAGGTGATGCAGGTATTCGAGGAAGTCGTTGGTGATTTTGGAAATGGGAATGTCATAGATATCCAGTTCATCCCTTTCGATGAAAAACAGCAACAAATCGAAGGGACCCTTGAAAAGGGGCAATTTCACCTCAAAGTTTTCTTCCGTCATAGGGCGGCAAAATTATCCAATTAAGGTCAGAAAACCCGGATGCCGGCTAATTCCGTAAATTCGCACATTCATTAAGAGAAAATCGCCAAAACACTTATTTTGATTGGTTGTTTGACTAAGGTATAGCCTCCTCCATGCTGATAACCCCAGGCCCCCTGCTTTCCAGAATTAACGGCCCAGCCGATCTCAAATCGCTTGATCAGGCCCAATTGGTTCAGCTGTGCCAGGAGTTGAGGCAGTTTATCATTGATAACGTTTCAATCTATGGTGGCCATTTCGGTGCAAGTCTGGGGGTTACCGAACTCACTGTGGCAGTGCATTATGTATTCCACGCCCCGTATGATCAGATTGTATGGGATGTGGGGCACCAGGCCTACGGTCACAAAATCCTGACGGGCAGAAGAGACGATTTTCACACCAACCGCCAGTACAAGGGAATCTCCGGATTTCCCAAACGCAAGGAGAGTGAATACGACACTTTCGGTGTAGGACACTCGTCGACTTCGGTGTCTGCCGCCCTGGGCATGGCCGTGGCGTCAAAATACAAGGGACTGGAAGACAAGCAGCATGTCGCCATCATCGGAGATGGTGCCCTAACAGGTGGCATTGCATTTGAAGGACTCAATCACGCTGGCGTTTCGGATTCCAACCTGCTGATTATTCTTAATGATAACTGCATGAGTATCGACCCGAATGTGGGCGCGCTCAAAGATTATCTCACTGATATCACTACAAGCCAGACGTATAACCGCTTCAAGGATGATGTCTGGAACCTCCTGGGCAAACTTTCGAAGTTCGGAAAGAACGCACAGGAAATTGTATCAAAGGTTGACCAGGCGGTGAAGTCGGCACTCTTGAGCCAAAGCAACTTATTTGAGTCACTCGGCCTCCGTTATTTCGGACCTGTGGATGGTCATGATGTGGACCACCTCGTGGCCGTCATGAAGGACCTGAAGAATATCAAGGGTCCCAAGATTCTTCATTGTGTTACTGTTAAGGGAAAAGGTTATGGTCCCGCCGAAACGGGCAACAAAACCACCTGGCATGCTCCTGGAACCTTTGACAAGATTACAGGAGAAATTCACAAGAAGGTCCATGAGACGCCGCAGGCCCCGAAATACCAGGATGTATTCGGGCACACGCTGCTGGAATTGGCCAAAATGAATGACAAGATCATGGGGATCACGCCGGCGATGCCGTCCGGTTCCTCCATGAACATCATGATGAAAGCCATGCCGGAGCGGGCGTTTGATGTGGGCATTGCAGAACAGCATGCCGTTACCTTTTCGGCAGGACTGGCTACACAAGGACTCATTCCTTTCTGCAACATCTACAGTTCATTCATGCAGCGGGGCTATGATCAGGTCGTACACGACGTATGCATTCAGAATCTACCGGTTAACTTTTGTCTTGACCGGGCAGGATTCGCCGGTGCAGACGGGCCCACACACCATGGCGCTTACGACATTGCTTACTTCAGGTGCCTTCCCAACATGATAGTTTCCGCCCCCATGAACGAGGCAGAGTTGCGCAATCTCATGTTTACGGCGCAGATACCGCGCGAGGGCAAAGCATTTTCCATTCGTTATCCGAGGGGACAAGGTGTGATGCCGGAATGGCGCACGCCTTTTGAGAAAATCGAAATCGGCACAGGAAGAAAACTCAGGGAGGGTTCAGAGCTCGCCATTCTTACCATCGGTCACATAGGCAATTATGCCGTTGACGTATGCGATAAACTGGAGAAACAGGGGATCAGGATAGGTCATTATGATCTTCGCTTTGTAAAGCCATTGGATGAAACCCTGCTGCACGAAATATTCCTCAAGTACAAGAAGGTCATTACAGTGGAAGATGGATGTGTGCAGGGAGGATTTGGCAGTGCGGTACTTGAATTCATGGCAGATCATCAGTACCATGCCGAGGTGAGAAGATTGGGTATTCCTGATGCTGTCATTGAACACGGCGAACAGATCGAACTGCATGATGAATGCGGATTTGGTCCTGCAGGAATTGAGTCAGCAGTGCTTTCCATGCTCGTAGCAGTTGCCCGCACAGTCTGATGCTTCACTTTGAACGCCATGGAACAGGGGCGGGCCTTCCGCTGATTTTTGTACATGGCTTCTGTGAAACCAGCGAAATCTGGAAGGACTTTGTAAAACCCCTTTCCCTTTCAAAAACAATTTTTACTGTTGATCTCCCCGGTTTTGGAAAGTCGCCTGCCCTTGACGGTCCGTTCTCCATTGATCAGGTTGCAGATGCAGTTGTGCAGTGGCTCAGAGAGCAGTCATTGACGGAATCCATCTTTATAGGTCATAGCCTGGGCGGTTATGTGTGCCTCTCGCTGGCTGCGCGATATCCGGATATGGTAAAGGGACTTGTGCTTTTTCACTCCACTGCATTTCCAGACACACCGGAGAAAAAGACGAACCGTGATCGGATCGTTTCCTTCGTAAAGCAGAATGGGGTGCTTCCCTTTATTGACACTTTTGTTCCGGGGTTGTTTTATGATGCCTCTGGTCCTGCAGCCAGGGAAGTTCACCGTATTGCCCGGGAGACGAACCTCAATTCCCTTATTGATTATACTGCAGCGATGAGGGACCGTTCCGGGCATCCGGAGGTGCTGGAGTCTCGACAGCTGCCAAAGCTGATTATTGCCGGGAAAAATGACCAATCTGTCCCCATCGACATGTCAAGGGAAATGGCGAAAATCAGCCAAAATTACCGGTACCTGGAACTTGATAATAATGCCCATATGGGGCTTTTCGAGGCAACAGACGATACCAGGGCAGTAATAATGAGTTTTAGTAATCAGATACCTGGCATTAAACTCTAATCAAATATTCTAAAGCAGGTTGGAATTTTAGCCTCAATCACGTTAAATTGGTGATTCAATTGGAAATTGTACGGATAGACTGGAGTGCATATATTTGTTGAATCACTAACTGAAAAAACATAAACACCATGGTTGAAAGTCCTTACGCATCCTGGAACAATATGGCCCACAACCTTGCTTATGTGTGCTGGGCCGCGGGTATCTTGGTAGTACTGGGGTACCTTGTCAGGTTAGCGACCATTCCTGACAATAAAGACAAGTATGACTTTATCAACCGTCATGAGGTCAATCTCCTGTGGTATGCCAGCCTTATCCTGATTGTTGGGGCATGTTTTTATTTCAATGGAAACATCTTTGAACTGACCACGATTACCCTGTTCGTACGCGTATTTCTGACGGCTATGATGGGTACGATTGCGGCATTGGTAATCCAGAACCTCCTGAAATTCTACTATCCTTTCTTCATCGAGAAGCGCCTGAAAGTTCTTCGTTATAAGCCGAGGATTTCCCCGAAGACAGGCAAGCCGATGAAGCTCCTGAGTGAAGAGGAGGAAGATGCTCACCTGGATGAGGGTATGCAGGCCGAAGAAAACGTCTTTTCTGTCGATTATGACGTGTGGAAGGATGAGGAGACAGGCTATATCAAGATTGAGAAGTATGCCGGCCACCTCCATGCGATCCAGTGCCCTGAGTGCAACTACCAGACTTTCAAGGTGCAGAGAGAAGAAATCATCAAGCAGCCTACCGAAACGGAGGAAGGCGAACTGGTGAAGCACTATCAGTGCAGCTATTGCGGATATAAGGCCCGCAAAACCGTTACGCTTAAAGTGCAGGCCAAGCCCGCTGCAGCTACTGCCTGATACAAATCACGAATGAAATCAAAAGGCCCTGCATTTGCAGGGCCTTTCTTTTTTTACAGGATCGATTGAGGGAGTTTGATCTGGGCGACGTAGAAGTTCATCCTGGTGTGGCTGACATCCAATGGTGCAATCTTCTCGATGAGGTCCTTCTTCGGGTTATAAAACACTTCGATGTAGAAATTTCCCAGCAGGTACAGATTCACTTTATATCGATAATAACGGATACTCATCACACAGGAACCATGCTCGTAGAGCAAGCCAATCTGCTTGTCCAGCGACTGCTCCATGAAATGTCCACGCGAAATCATGCCTTTAATTTATCAAAACAATGAAGCAGCCCTTCTTTCAGCCGAGATATTTTTTAAAGAAGTCCATAGTTCGCTGCCAGGCGAGTTTTGCTGCAGCTTCATTGTACCGCGTGGGGGCAGTGTCATTGTGAAAAGCATGCTGCGCGCCTTCGTAGGTGTACAACTCGTAACGAACTCCGGCTTTTTTCAATGCTTCTTCATATGCGGGGATTCCGGCATTAATTCGTTCATCCATGCCGGCATAGTGAAGCTGAACCGCTGCTTTTATTTTTGGCACATCAACCGCTTCTGGTTGCCGGCCATAAAAGGGTACGGCGGCCTTTAGATCAGGAACGTGAACAGCCATTTGATTGGCCATTCCGCCGCCCCAGCAGAAGCCCACCACACCGAATTTGCCATTGCAGTCTTTCCGGCTTTTGAGATAATCAAAGCCTTTGATGAAGTTATTGAGGTTCTTGACTAAATCCAGCTTCTGAAACATATCTCGTGCTGCGTCGGCATCAGTGGGTGTGCCGCCCAGTGGTGAAAGTGCGTCCGGCGCTACGGCCAGGTAGCCTTCCAGGGCTGCGCGGCGGGTGACATCTTCAATGTGCGGATTCAGTCCGCGGTTTTCGTGAATAACCATGACAGCAGAAAACTTCTTTCCCTTCCTGGGCTTGGCTACGTAAGCTTTCATCTCACAACCATCTCCCGGATAGGTGACATGTTCAGTTTCAATCCTGTCATCTTCGAGGGGAATAGTGGCGGCCTTGGCGTAATTGACTTCCAGCAATGGAAGTATGGCCAATGCTGCAGCCGTACTCCCGGTAAGGGTGGTAAGCCGGCTGATGAATTCCTCCCGTTTCAACGGTTTATGCGTGTACTCATCAAACAGATTTATGATGCGCTGGTCCATATACTGTTGGTTTGGTTGATAATAGCTATTTACCGCTTTCCTCGTAGAAATTCTATCTTTTCGCGGATGCAATTGGGGGGATACTCCGCCGACGGCGACATGCGTCCATGCCCATAACCTTGGCATATTGGTACCTGCTGTCTACATTTGCAGTCCCAAACGGTGAATGTAGCTCAGTTGGTTAGAGCATCAGATTGTGATTCTGAGGGTCGCGGGTTCGAGTCCCGTCTTTCACCCTAAACCCCCACGAGGGGGTTTTTTGTTTTTGAACAAGCTCAAAACTCCGTCCTTACAGGGCTTGAATTCCAGAGCGTCGTCTTAACTGCACACAACGCGTGCCGGTAAGAAACCTTACCCCTCCAACGCAAGTAAGTGCGGGCGTCTGCATCAGCGAGATCACATTCATGCGATTCTTTGGTGGAGCGATCCGTTGATAACATCGTTAACAGGCTTGTATTGTAAAGCCCTGAAGGGGCTTAGTTTGTCCAGCGCTGTGCAACGCGCACCGCTAAAGGTCATTGGTATTGAATGAGCCCTGTATGGGCGGGATTTGTATTGAGGTGCGTTCAGCGCTTCTCAAATTTCAGCCGCTGGCCGCTTCCTCCCTCCACCAGTTTCCCTTCCTTCCATGCAAGTCTTCCTGAAACGAATGTGTGCGTAACCGCCGACCGGAATGTATGTCCCTCAAAAGGAGACCATCCGCACTTGGCGAGGATATTCTCCTGCTGCACTTTCCAGGGGGCATTCAGGTTCACGATGACGAGATCGGCGAAATATCCCTCGCGGATAAAACCTCTCTCTCTGATGCGGAACAATTTGGCTGGGGCATGGCACATCTTCTCAACAATTCGCTCCAGGGTGATCTTGCCCTGATGGAAAAAGTCAAGCATGGCAGGCAACGCATGCTGTACCAGGGGCCCTCCGGACGGTGTTTTGAAATAGGTTCTGCCCTTTTCCTCGAGCGTGTGGGGTGCGTGGTCTGTGGCGATTACGTCAATTCTGTCGTGGAGCACCGCCTGCAGTACTGCTTCCTGGTCTGCCCTTGTCTTGATGGCCGGATTCCATTTGATCTTGCTTCCCAGCTTATCATAATCCTGATCGTTGAACCAAAGGTGATGAATACATGCCTCCGAGGTGATTTGTTTCTTGTCCGGCGGACCGACTTCAAATAACTGCGTCTCCTTTCCTGTGGAGATGTGGAGGATGTGCAGCCTTGTTCCGTGCTTTTTTGCCAAACCGATGGCAAAAGATGAAGATTTGAAGCAGGCTTCTTCGCTGCGGACCAAAGGATGAAAACGGACTGGCACCTCTTCGCCGAATCGCTGGCGATACAATTCTGAGTTTGCCCGAATGACAGATTCATCTTCACAATGGACAGCGATGAGACCCGGGAATCTCGAGAACACATTTTCAAGTGTGTTGGGATCATCCACCAGCATGTTACCCGTGGAAGCGCCCATGAAGATTTTAAGTCCGCAGGTATTTTCAAGATCCGTCTTTAACAACTCTCCCAGGTTGTCGTTGGAAGTTCCCATGTAAAAGGAATAGTTGGCCATCGAACGGGCAGCGGCTATCTGGTATTTCTCTTCCAGCCTTTCCTGCGTCAGCGTCTGCGGGACAGTGTTGGGCATCTCCATATAGGAAGTGATGCCTCCTGCAACGGCAGCCCTCGATTCCGTGTAGATGTCACCCTTGTGAGTCAACCCCGGTTCGCGAAAGTGCACCTGGTCATCTATGATGCCGGGGAGCAGAAGATTGCCACCCGCGTCAATTACCTGAACCGCCCCCGCGGGAGAAAGCCCACTGCCGATCTTTTCGATCCTGTCGTGCCGGATGAGCAGGTCGCTTTCCTTGACCTTACCTTCGTTTACTATCTTCGCGTTGACAATGAGCGTATTCATTGCGCAAAGATAAATCCAAATCCTTTGGGAGTTTCTGACCTGAGTAGCTGGGAATCACTTAAGTTAAATCCGACTTTGCTCAAAGGGGTCCGGGATGCCGGATTTGGCCCGCCCACCGAGATTCAGGAGAAAGTCATTCCACTCGTGCTTGGAGGACAACAGGTGATCGGGATCGCCCAGACAGGCACAGGAAAAACGGCAGCCTATCTGCTGCCCATCCTCAAAAAAGTACACTATGCCCAAGGCACCATGCCGCGTGCCCTGGTTCTTGCACCCACCAAGGAATTGGTTGTGCAGATAGCCTCTCATGCCAGACAGCTCGCAGCACATTCCGATATCCGCATCATCGAACTCTATGGAGGGATAGGGCCTAAGTCTCAAATTGAACAATTGAAAGCAGGCAGTGATCTGATTGTGGCAACACCCGGCAGGTTCCTGGAGCTATATCTCAAGAACGAGATCCCTGTCAAACAGATTCGCACGTTGGTATTGGATGAGGCAGACCGCATGATGGATATGGGATTTATGCCCCAACTGCGACGGGTGTTTGAAGTGATTCCGCCCAAACGTCAAAACCTTCTATTCTCCGCAACATTTTCTCCGCGAGTGGAGAAGATGTCGCAGGAGTTCATAGACTTTCCCGTGAAGGTGGAAATCACTCCGCAATTCACAGCAGCCAGCACCGTTGAGCAGAATCTTTACAAAGTGCCCAACTTCAAAACCAAGATCAACCTGCTTCATCACCTGCTTGCCGACGAGACCTTTCATCGGGTCATCATTTTTGTCAGAACTAAATCTGCTGCAGATGACATCGCCAAGTTTATTGAGCGCATGGATCGGGGTCCTGTACGGGTGATACACTCCAACAAGGGTCAGAATGCCAGGATCAATGCGATGAATGAGTTCAGGCAGGGGGGACTGCGTGTCCTGGTGTCGACGGACGTCTCCGCGAGAGGGATTGATGTTGCGGAGGTGTCACATGTAATCAACTTTGATGTCCCTCTCGTTTATGACGATTACATCCACCGCATTGGCAGAACAGGGCGGGCCTTTCGTACCGGCAAAGCCATCAGCTTCGTAACAGAAGCCGAGATGTATCACATCCGGAAGATTGAGGAGCTTATGAAAGAGAAGATCTCTTCGCTGCCGCTACCAGCGGAAGTCAGCGTTGAAGAGACGTCCTGGGAGGAGAGCCAGGAGATGGCGCGTGAAATAGACCGTCAGAAAAGACTCGAAGACCCAGAATACCAGGGGGCATTCCACGAAAGAAAGAAGAAATAAGAAAACCACGCCCTTCGACGTGGTTTTTGGTTCATTGGCCTTCTTCAGGCTTATCCATTCATTGAAATAAGGAACTCTTCGTTGTTGCGGGTTCCTTTCATTTTGCTCTGCAGGAATTCCATGGCTTCAACTGAGTTCATGTCGCTCATGAACTTGCGGAGAATCCACACGCGTTGCAGTTCTTCTTCCTTCATGAGGAGATCCTCGCGACGTGTTCCGGAGGCCGGTACGTCAATAGAAGGATAAATTCTGCGGTTGGTAAGCTTGCGGTCGAGCTGCAATTCCATGTTACCCGTACCCTTGAATTCTTCAAAGATCACCTCATCCATCTTCGAGCCGGTGTCGATAAGCGCCGTTGCAATGATGGTCAGTGAACCGCCATTTTCAATCTTACGTGCGGCGCCAAAGAAGCGCTTGGGCTTGTGCAGGGCATTGGCGTCCACACCGCCTGAAAGAATCTTTCCGCTGGAAGGCACCACGGTGTTATGGGCACGTGCAAGACGCGTGATGGAATCCAGGAGGATCACCACGTCATGGCCGCACTCGGTCAGACGCTTGGCCTTTTCGAGAACGATGCTGGCAACCTTCACGTGTCTTTCAGCCTGCTCGTCGAAAGTGGAGGCAATCACCTCAGCCTTTACGCTGCGGGCCATGTCAGTGACCTCTTCAGGACGCTCGTCAATAAGTAGTACGATGAGGTAAACTTCAGGATGGTTTTCGGCAATGGCGTTGGCGATTTGCTTCAGCAGAACGGTCTTACCCGTTTTGGGCTGGGCGACAATCATACCCCTCTGACCCTTACCGATGGGTGAGAAAAGATCGAGGATACGCGTGGACATATTGTCCGCCGTAGTGCTCAGCTTCAATTTCTCATTCGGGAAGAGTGGCGTCAGGTATTCGAATGCCACGCGGTCCCTGATTTCCTCGGTGGTTTTGCCGTTGACGTTGTCGACCTTGAGTAGAGCAAAATATTTTTCTCCCTCTTTGGGAGGGCGGATAGTTCCCCTGACCGTGTCGCCGGTTTTAAGTCCCAGTAATTTTATCTGGGAGGGAGATACATAAATATCGTCCGGGCTGGCCAGGTAGTTATAGTCCGAAGAGCGGAGGAAACCATAGCCGTCCTGCATAAGTTCCAGCACGCCTTCATTGGTAACGGCACCATCAAAATCCTTGATGTTGAAAATCCTGGAAGGCTGCTGCCGTTCCGGTGCGCCGCCTTCGTTTCTGGGAGCACCCTCTGCTCCATTCTGAACGGGAGCGGGCTGGTAAGAGCGGGGCTCTTCGGCTACCGGTTGAGGTGCGCGCTCAGGTGCGGGTGCCGGAGTTACTGCAATCACCGGTGCTGCAGGTTCAGCAGGAGGGGATTTCTTTTCAGCGGCATGTGCCGGCGCTACATTTTCCCTGCGGCGGGGTCGCATGCGACGGTCATGATTCTCGTCCTGCCTTTCAGCTTTTTCCTTCTTCGCAGGCTCGGGTTCGCCGGCGACAGCCTGCTGGTCGAGGATTTTGTAAACCAGTTCCTGCTTGGCCAGTTTCTTGGCATTCTTGATGCCCATGCCCTCGGCAATTTCTTTCAACTCCGATAAAAGCCTGACATTCAGGTCGTCGATAGTGTACATGATTGGACTAGTAGTTGTGGATTAAATGAATCAATAAGTCAATAAAGAAACGTCAAATTGGAAGTCAGTATTCCTGAGAAACCCGCGAAATATGGCGATCAAATAATTTCAGTACGTAGGACCAGCAAATCTCGATTTATCTATCAGAAACGGCCGGGAGGCCTGATTGACGATGCAATAATAGGCCCTAATCCTCACATTTTCAAAACTTGGTCAGGAATTTCTGATCCCGGCGACGAGGGTTTTTGGGTCCAAAAATGATCTTGAAAAGAAGATTGTAATTTTGCCCGCGCAAATTACGCCACCATGCTTCAATTGAGTGTTATCCGGGAGAACCCTGAAAAGATCATCGAAGGACTGAACAAGCGAAATCTTAAGGATGCACGGGAATTGGTCACCAAAGCACTGGACCTGGACAAGGATAGACGCAGAATACAGGTTAGCCGGGATGAAGCCAGCAGCGAAATCAACACCCTGTCAGCCAAAATTGGCACGCTAATAAAAGAAGGCAAACGCGAGGAGGCCGAGCAAGTGAAGCAGCAGGTGTCCGGCAAGAAGGAAACCATCAAGAAGCTCGAAGAAGAACTTAAGGTCGAAGAGGCAGCGTTGCAGGAGGTTCTTTACCGCATCCCCAATGTTCCTGCAGATAAGGTCCCCCAAGGCAAAGGCGCTGAAGATAATCTCACCGTTCACAAACACGGAGAGGAACCCAGGCTTCACGCCGGCGCGCTGCCCCACTGGGAATTGATCAAGAAGTATGACATCATAGACTTTGACCTGGGCGTAAAGATTTCCGGTGCGGGCTTCCCTGTATACAAAGGGAAGGGCGCCAAGTTGCAGCGTGCGCTCATCAACTTCTTCCTGGACGAAGCGGCTGCCAGGGGCTACAGGGAAATACAACCACCTATAGTAATCAATGAAGCGAGTGGCTATGGAACCGGTCAGCTGCCCGACAAGGAAGGTCAGATGTATTTTGTGAATGCGGACGGACTCTACCTCATCCCGACGGCAGAGGTGCCCATCACCAATCTTTACCGGGACCTCATCATTAACGAAGAGGAATTGCCCATCAGGAATGTGGGGTACACACCCTGTTTCAGAAGGGAGGCAGGCAGCTGGGGCGCCCACGTTCGTGGCCTCAACCGGCTCCACCAGTTTGATAAGGTGGAGATTGTTCAGATTGTCAGGCCAGAGGAATCTTACCAGGTGCTGGATGACATGTGCAGTTACGTCCAGGGACTACTGGAAAAGCTGGAACTTCCATACCGCAAGTTGCTGTTGTGCGGAGGAGACATGGGATTCAACTCGGCCATGACATTTGATATGGAAGTCTACTCGGCCGCGCAGCAGCGCTGGCTTGAAGTAAGCTCGGTAAGCAATTTTGAAACCTTCCAGGCCAACAGGATGAAGCTCCGCTACCGGAACAAAGATGGCAAAATCAATTTGCTGCACACACTCAACGGCAGTGCCCTGGCTCTTCCGAGAATCGTGGCCGCCATTCTTGAAAACAACCAGACTGAATCGGGCATCAACATTCCCAAGGTGCTTCATGCCTATACGAAATTTGAGAGGATCTCCTGAGATATTTAGACATGCCGCACACATTTGATGACTTTCATTTCGACGAGGCGCTATCGGATGGCCTGTCTTCAATGGGATATTTGAAGCCCACACCCATCCAGGATCAGGCGATCCCGGTTATTATGCAGGGGAGGGACATGATCGCCTGTGCGCAGACAGGTACAGGAAAGACAGCGGCTTACCTGTTGCCGGTTATTAATGAGATTATACACACAGACCACCGCCATCTCAACGCACTGGTGATTGCTCCAACCCGTGAATTGGCTCAGCAGATTGACCAGCAGATTGAAGGTTTCGCCTATTTCACAGGAGTCAGTTCCATTCCGGTTTACGGCGGCGGTGACGGCGCGGCGTGGGATCAGCAAAGGAAAGCGTTGGAGCAGGGAGCAGACATAGTCATCGCCACCCCGGGCCGTCTGATCGCTTTGCTGGCAGGAGGTACTGTGGTGTTTGATCATTTGAAACACCTGATTCTCGATGAAGCCGACCGAATGCTTGACATGGGCTTCTTCGAAGACATAGTCAGAATTATCAGTTACCTGCCCAAGAAGCGGCAGACGCTGCTCTTCTCTGCCACGATGCCTCCCAAGATCCGGCAGCTGGCAAACAAGATTCTTGACAATCCGGCCGAGATCAATATTGCCATAGCAAAACCTGCCGAAGGGATTCTTCAGCAGGCCTATGTGGTTCATGATGCACAGAAGCCTGCCTTGATGGACCATCTTCTTAAGACACACAACTGGAACAGTGTCATCATATTTGCGTCCACCAAGGAGATGGTGAAGAAACTCGGCCATGCTTTCGCGAAAGCGGGTCGCTCTTCACGGGCATTTCACTCTGACCTGGAGCAGGCAGAGCGCGAGGACATCATGAGAGCATTCAAAGCCCGACAGCTCAACATTCTCATCGGGACGGATGTGCTCTCGCGCGGGATTGACGTGGAGGGCATCAGCGCCGTCATCAACTACGATGTGCCACCCGATCCTGAAGATTACGTTCACCGGGTAGGACGCACCGCGAGGGCAGAAACAACCGGAACAGCAATCACCTTTATCAACGAGGCCGATCAGCGGAAATTCTATACCATCGAAAATCTGATTGGCAAAGAGATCCCCAAAATGCCTTTGCCGGAATTTCTTGGTGCCGGTCCGGCTTACGAACCGGAGAAAAGGAGGAAGGTACATGGCCGCCAGCAAGGTCGTGGCTCACACCCCAAGGGCCAAAAGCGTCACTTCAGGAGGAGATAAGCG
>JBDHXU010000077.1:0-13837 GCA_039810905.1 Cyclobacteriaceae bacterium
GAAAGTCCGACAATGTTGATGAAGGCATACGCCTTCCTTTTCAACAGATTCCTTAATGCCAGGTTGAAGTAATGCTTTAGCATATCTGAGTTTACAACGCAAGTAAATTTAAGGAATCTCCGACGCCGGATAAATGAAGAAGGAAGAATGCTTAGCCCGCCGAAGCCTTGGCGAGCAATGGACTGGGTTATAATGTCAATGCTTTTCCTTCGATAATCAACAATTATTTCCTTCGATCCCTGGGAACTTCAAAGTTGCATTAGAACACGCCAATATATTTGACCGACCGTTCAGTCAACATAAAATATGGCCCCGCGGAATGCTTCTAAAAATGCCGAAATCAGGAAGGAAACGATGAAGAAGATATCGGAGGCTGCCTTTTCACTTATCGCCGAGCAGGGCTTTGAAGCCACCAGTATTTCACAAATCGCTAAAGAAGCCGGCATCTCGAAGGGTCTGCTTTATAATTATTATGAAAGCAAGGAGCAGCTCCTTGGGGTGCTGGTTAATAACGCATTTAGTCATGGCGACGAGGTGGTGGCCTCCATTCTGGACTCTGATCCGCTGGTAGTGATGAAGAACTTAATTCATTGGTTTTTTAAGGAGATGCGCGAACATCCCGATAGTTGGCGCCTGATTACCGAAGTGACTCTGAAAATCGACAAATACAAATTTGTTCACGATCTGGCCGTTCAAAAAATGCAAGGGTACCTGGATCTGATGCAAAGTCTGTTTCAGCAATTGGGCTATGATGATCCGCTGGGTGAAGCTCGGTTACTCGCAGCCATTTTTGATGGCGTTGGAATAGAGGTACTGGTGCTCCAGCGTGATTTTCCACTCGATGAAATGGAGAAGATCATGATTGAAAGATATTGTGAACGAAAACCTAAAAGATGAAGACGCTGCTTCTATCATTGTTTGCACTTGGCTACATGGCTGTTGACGCTCAATCGGCCAAAGATGTCATAAAAAAAATGGACGACAAGATGCAAGGCAGCTCGAATAGATCCGTAATGAAAATGTCGGTGATTCGGCCTGAATGGAAAAGGGAGGTGACCATGAAAGGTTGGTCGCTTGACAGAGATTATAGTTTGATTCTCATTACATCACCCGCACGCGACAAGGGACAGGTATTTCTAAAAAGAAAGAATGAGATGTGGAATTGGCAGCCTTCCATAGACCGGGTAATAAAACTACCGCCTTCCATGATGCTGCAATCCTGGATGGGTTCGGACTTTACCAATGATGACCTTGTGAAGCAATCATCGGTGGTGAATGATTATGTGCATTCATTCAGGAAAGACACGGTGATCGGAGGACTGCCGGCCTGGCAAATTGAAATGATTCCCAAGCCCGAGGCCGCAGTGGTTTGGGGAAAGGTAATTTCATGTGTCGACAAGAAAGATTTCAACCAATTGCTCGTGCTTTACTATGATGAAGAAGGGCAGCTGGTTAACACGTTGGTGATGTCAGACATCCGTGAGATCGGTGGTCGTATTTTGCCATGCCATCTCGAAATGATACCACAGGACAATCCCCGTCAAAAAACTGTAATTGAATATATCGAACTGGAATTCGATCTGGCTTTGAAAGAGGACTTCTTCTCAATGCAGAATCTGAAGCGGATGAGGTAAGGATCGAATCATTTATCTAAAAAATGAAAATGTATTTCCAACTGGCATGGAGAAATATCTGGCGTAACAGGCGCAGATCGCTGATCACGATCTTGTCCATCATGTTTGCCGTAGTGCTGGCGTGTTTCATGCGGTCCATGCAACTGGGATCGTATGCCCGCATGATCGACAATTCTGTAAGATTCTACTCGGGCTACATTCAATTTCACAAGAAGGGTTACTGGAATGACAAAGTTGTGGATAACAGCTTTGTATATGATTCGGCATTGCAGAATAAAGTAAGGCGCACTCCTGGCATCCAACTGGACGTTCCTCGCCTGGAATCTTTTGCGCTTTCCTCGTTTCATAGTCAGACAAAAGGCACTCTTGTGATGGGAGTAGATCCCGTTCGCGAGAACGAAATAACGAAGGTGAAGGACAAAATTGTCCAGGGTTCATTTCTCAGGCAGGAAGATGAAGGAATAGTGCTCTCCGAAGGCCTCGCTGACTATCTGAAAGCTGAAATTGGCGACACGGTAACGCTGATCAGTCAGGGATATCATGGTGCGAGTGCAGCCGGGCTATTTCCCGTTCGCGGCATTGCAAGATTTCCACTGCAACAGCAAAACAACCAGTTGCTTTACATGACACTCCGGAAAGCCCAATGGTTTTACGCAGCGCCTGATCTGACTACCAGCGTGTCGCTGTTAATTGAAAGACCTGATGACACCGATCAACTGGTAGAAGCATTGAAGAAGGTGGTTGACACAAACCAATTGGAAGTAATGGGCTGGCGTGAATTGGTGCCTGATCTGCTTCAAAGTATTGAACTCGACAATATCAGCGGCAAAGTGATGTTGTGGGTTCTGTACCTGGTAATCGGCTTCGGCATGTTTGGCACCTTTCTCATGATGACAGCCGAACGCAGGTTTGAATTTGGCGTGATGGTGGCAGTTGGGATGCAGCGCCTGCGTTTGCAGACTCTTGTCATTTTGGAAATCCTCATGATGACTGTGGTCGGTGTGGTAACAGGCATCTCGATCGCCCTTCCTGTACTCACCTATTTTCATTTCCATCCTATCTATTATGGAAAAGAAGCTGCGAAAGCAATCGAGAGTTTTGGAGTGGAGGCAGTTTATCCTTTTTCGCTCGATTCGGTGATCTTCACCAATCAGGCGTATGCCATTATTATCATGGCCTCTGTCCTTTCGGCCTATCCTGTTTGGGCGATTTTTAAATTGAATGTAGTTGAATCGATGCGTAACTGATTGAGAGATTTATGCTGGTGATCATAGCCTGGAGAAATGTATGGCGGAATAAGGCCAGAAGCGGTGTGGTGATTGGAAGCATCGTCATTGGCATTTGGGCTCTCTCATTTGGCGGAGGGTTTATGAAAAGCTTCCTGGCGAGTTACATCCAGTCGTCGATTCTTCATGAAACATCGAACGGCCAGATTCACCATCCCGAGTTTTCAAAGGACCAGGACATCAAATTCAGCATCGCCAATCCGGAAGAAATAATCGGGTTCCTGAAGATGGAAAAGCGGGTACGTAAGTTTTGCATGCGCAGCCTCGTGAACGGAATGATTTCTTCATCACGTCAGGCAACAGGTGTTCGAATTGTCGGTGTGGATGCTGACCAGGAAGCAGGAGTAACCCGTCTGGATTCGCTGATCTCACAAGGTCAATACTTTTCGGATGTTTCGCACCCCGCACTGCTGGGAGAAAAACTTCGTGACAAATTGAAAGTCAAACCCGGCGCCAAGGTGATACTCACTTTCCAGGACATCAATGGTATGATCACCGCAGCCCGTTTTAGAGTGGTGGGAATATTGCACTCTTCCTCACTGGCCATCAATGAGACATCTGTCTTCGTTCTCAAAAGCGACATCAACCAATTATTGGGAATCCCTGGTGCAGTCCACGAGATTGCATACACTACCATACCAGAGACTGATGATCAAGATTTGGCCCGCTCTGCCTCGCTGAAATTCAAGAATGTTAAAGTGGAGTCATGGCAGCAGCTTTCGCCTGTTCTGACTTTCATGCAACAGTGGATGGGCGCCAGTCTTGAAATTCTTATTGTCATCATCATGGCGGCGTTGGCATTTGGTATTGTGAATACGATGTTGATGGCTGTACTGGAACGCGTTCGCGAACTTGGAGTGCTGATGGCCTTGGGAATGAAACGCAGCCGCGTGTTTGTGATGATCATGACCGAGACAATCTTCCTCTCTATCGCTGGCGGCCCATTGGGTTTATTGATTGGATACGCCACCATTTCATACCTGGGCAGATATGGCATCGATCTCTCTGATTACTCGCAAGGGCTTGAAGCTATCGGGTACAGCGATATTCTCTACCCTGCATTACTGACTAGTGATTATTTGCAGATAATGATTGGTGTGGTTATAACAGCTGTGATTGCCTCCGTGTACCCGGCCTGGAAAGCCATTCAATACGACCCGGTAGAAGCAATTCACTCGCTGTAAAGTTCCATGTCTTATAAAAAGAAATTCTGATGGCAACTCTTATTAAAGCAACCGACATCTCCAAAGTGTACCACAAAACTGCAGTACCTGTTCATGCGCTGAACCATGTAAACCTGACCGTCAGGGAAGGGGAGTTTACCGCAATTGTGGGACCTTCCGGTTGTGGCAAGACCACACTCTTGAATATTTTAGGAGGCCTTGATCATTCTTCTTCGGGAAAAGTTGAAATCGCCGGTACCGACATCACCACCATGCAGGATAGCCGTTTGATTGACTTTCGTCTGCATAATATTGGCTTTGTGTTTCAGGCCTATAACTTAATTCCTGTCTTGACGGCGAGGGAGAATGTTGAGTTCATCATGTTGCTCTTGAAGAGAAATAAGAAGGAAAGAGAAGAACGCGCAAAACAACTGCTCCATCGGATGGATATGAGCGACAAACTTCATCATCGTCCGGCTGAACTTTCGGGTGGTCAGCAGCAAAGGGTTGCTGTGGCCCGGGCACTGGCATCTCAACCGCGCTTTGTTCTGGCAGACGAGCCAACTGCCAATCTCGACTCCGCATCCACAGAGAACTTGCTGGATCTGATGGCGGAGATCAATCGCGAAGAAAATGCAACCTTCATCTTTTCTACTCATGATCAGCGTGTGATGGACAAAGCCAAACGCCTGGTCACACTTCGGGACGGAGCTATCATCTCTGACATTTCCCGCTGATTTGATGCGACGGAGCCTCATTCTTTTCTGTTTCGTCACTCATTTCGCCCTGGCGCAGGAAAAAATTGAGGAAACCAAAAAGAAACTGACGTTGAAGGGCTATCTGAAGGACATGCCTTCCGTTAGCAATTATGGCAATGGTTCGCTTTTTCAGAACCTCATTCACAATCGCCTGAATTTTGCCTGGTATCCAAACCAGTACTTCACGGTGGTGGCCGAGTTCAGAACCAGGATATTCGTCGGTGACTTTGTCAGAACCATTCCCAATTACAAAGACTACATAGATGTCAATAACGACTTCTTCACCTTGTCAGTCAACCCGATAGACAATCAGTCAGTTCTAGTGAACATTATGGCCGACCGTCTGTACGGGCAATGGTCAAAAGCGAATTGGGAAATTAAAGTTGGCCGGCAACGAATCAATTGGGGAAAGAACCTCGCGTGGAATCCCAACGATTGGTTCAATGCATACTCATTTTTCGATTTTGATTACGAGGAACGCCCGGGGTCGGATGCGGTCAGGGTCAGTCGCTATACCGGGGAGCTGTCGAGCGTGGAAGTGGCAGCCAAGATGGCAAAGGACATCGATCATTTTGTAGGCGCAGGTATGTGGAAGTTTAATCGTTGGAACTACGATTTTCAGCTTTTAAGCGGGCTTGCTCAGGGGGATGCGGCACTGGGAACAGGATGGGCGGGAAATCTCAAGAGCGCCGGCTTTAAAGGAGAGATCACCTATTTTCGCAAGGTAAGGAATACGATCTTCAATGAGGCCTACCAGGATATGGTACTTGGCGCGATTACGATTGACTATTCACTTTCAAAAGCCTACTTCAATGGATCGGTGATGTATAATTCGCAAGGCTCGTATCATCCCAGCATTGGTTCAATGGTCATTGGCATTCGTCCCGGTACAGTCCGAAATCTTTCGCCTTATGTATGGTCCTCGTTCCTTCAGTCAACCTATCAGATCTCACCTCTCCTCAACAGTGGAATAGCAATCATTGCCTACCCGGGCACGCCTGATTTTTTTATCAACCCATCGCTGACTATTTCCGCCAAGCAAAACCTTGACATTGATATAATTGCCCAACTGTTTTACGGAGAGGATCAGTCCGGAAGTTTTGGCTCGTTGATCAAGGCGGCCTACGTGCGTATAAAGTGGAGTTTTTGAGCGTACCTGATGGTTCCTCCACTTCTTCTCCTCTCGCCAGGGTTCACGCTGGAACAGATACATCCCAAGGGAGCGACTGCCGACTCGTGTAGTGAATTTTTACACAAGAGGGACGAATGAAAGTTAAAAGTTAAGGTTAAAAGTGAAGAATGAAAGAATGACGGCCAGCCGGAGTCTTTGGCGGAGCGACAAGAAACCAGATAATATTTTCCAGCGGTAAATCATAATTTCGCTCTATGTTGTCTTGAAGACAACGTCGATGGGAGCAGGTATGGCAGTAGCTCCCGGCGTGGTGATACATGTAGTGCTGGGAAGTTTCTATGTGTTCTTCCTGTTCAAAGCCAAAGGCATACCGAAGGGCAACTAACTGCTTAATTTCTTTTTCTTCTTCTTTCAGGATGTCTTACTACTACTCACCACTTACTACTCACCACTCTCCTTTACTGATCCTTGTGCCCGAACTCTGCTCCGACAGGAACGACGAAGCCATCGACGGGTTTGCTCCGTCGGTCCGCTAGGATGAACCTTCAACAGGATAAGATCGCTTCGCAGGCCAAGATCATAGTTTACACTTAGCCGGGATAGCTACATTTTTTTACCCGAATTTGACATTGATCAAATCAATTCGGGTTGAGGTCGTTTTACTTTGTCGTAAAGGGTAGGGCAATTAAACAGCATTGGACAATTGATCACCTGTGTCTTTGACGAAATTCTCTTCTACGGGACATAAGACTCAATTTTCCAGTGCCAGGTACTTCATGGAGTAGTAACAATTTTGACCAATTGATGGGTAAGGTAAAACAAGATTTGGTTTTGGACTTCCCTCGCTTATTCCTCACGGCCGGCACGTGTGCAGTGGCTTTTTGGTGGCATTTGCGTTCAGTCTTCTGGATCAGCTTGATAGTAAGTGCGTGCTACATTATTGCAATTATCTTTGATATGATCGGCCATCTCAGGAACTAGGTAATGAGCATTTTGGTGTAGAGACGTGCGGATCTCGCCAAAAAATCATATGCAGGAACCTTTTCAACAAAAAGAGCTTTCAGCCGTGAAGTTGGGGCCGAACGTCAACTACACCATGTCGACGTGCAATTCCTTCAGTTTACTTTTGTCTCTGAGAAATTTCGAGGTGAGAATGCGGTGAATTGCCTGAACCCTGGATATAAATGCGATTGCCTGGGCCAGATCATTAACACGAGATAGGCTGTCGAACTCCAGATATCCAATGAGTGTCAGGAACCTCATTTTTTTGAAGTACCAAGATCAATCATCTCCATTCCCATAACTGCGACACGGGCAGCTGAGCCGATTACAAGCAAGCTCCCTCCAGCCCCGGTGCAATAGGCCAGGTACTCCCAGATCATAAGATCCATTGATCATGCATCAGGAGAATACGTGATCATGCAAGCCGCCACTAGCGGGACGTTATCGATTATGGCGGAAACAATTCCTTTGAGATTTCTAACTTGCGAGTCCAATGTGCATATGAGAGCCATGGTGAAAGAGATTCAGTTTTCACGTTATTCCTTTAATAGTGAGTCAATATTCGATTTACTTCCGAAAGAAGATTTAGCCCTTTTGGAAGAGCATATGAGACTAAAGAAAGTTCCGAAAGGAAGAATATTGTTCGAGGAGGGAGGCAGGCCCAGGACGGTTTATATACTTAAAAGAGGAAAGGTTAAGATTTTCCAACAATCCCCGAACGGCACGGAGCAGCTGGTATACATTTACTCCGCTGGTGAGATGTTCGGTTACAGACCCCTGCTAAGCAACGAACCTCATCCGACGTCAGCCCAGACTATTGAGGAGTGCGGAATCTATTTTCTCAGCGATCGTGTGTTCATGAATGTACTCAACAAGTCATCGGCGTTATCTAACCTCCTGCTTAAGAACCTGAGTCATGAATTCTCGGTTCTTGTAAATAGAATTGCGACGTTTTCTCTGAGGTCGGCGAAGGAACGAATTGCTCTTTGTCTCCTGATTGTTAATGAAAAATACAGAAAGAAGTCCGCTGGTAATCCCGAAATAACCATTTCGCGGGCCGATCTTGCCTCATTTGCAGGCACTACCGGAGAAACCCTTGCCAGAATGTTGACACGCTTCAAAAGTGAAAAAATTATCAGTACTAGGGGAAGAAAACTGTCAATTCTCAAGCCACAGGCGCTCCTGGAAATGACGGAGTTGTAGTTCGTCCTATTGGCACACTTGTAAATCAGTAACATATGTAGAGCAAATTTGACGCTTGTCAATTTTTGACAGGCGACTTGGTGTGTTATTAGTTGCCCAAATCACATGGGTTGATGACCACTCTACTTGACTTTAACCTCATTGCTGAGAAATACAATCTTGCAGAACGAAGGCTGATCATGCTTGACTATGATGGCACACTGGTGCCCTTCGCAGAGGATCCTCGGCTGGCATTGCCTGATAACAGATTAAAAACCATTCTCTGGGAACTGAACACCGACAGACGCAATGAGGTAGTACTCATAAGTGGAAGAAAAAAGGATGAATTGGAGTTATACTTCGGTGAAGCTGGAATGACTTTGGTTGCAGAACATGGAGGTTTCTACAGATTGCCATCCAGTCACTGGCATCAGACCCTTCCCCAGCCAGATTGGATAGGCCCTGTTTCGAAGGCGATTAGGGCACTTACGATTCAGTATGAAGGCTCATTTATTGAAGAAAAGTTCTATTCAGTTGCCTGGCACTACAGGGCAATTGCATCTGCTATTCAACATGAGGAAATAAGACAAATTATTGATGCTATCCATGGATTGCCTGATTCCGGTAAATTCATCGTGGATGATAATCATTGTACACTTGAACTACGAACGCCTTTGATTGGAAAGGGTGTGTTCCTCGATTTGAGGAGAGATAATGAATACACGTTCAAAATGGCTCTGGGTGACGGCAGGACAGATGAAGATCTTTTTGGAAAATTGAACAAGGACGATTTTGCAATCAGGGTCGGCCCGTCGGATGATTCACTGGCACGATTCCATCTTACTTCACAGAGTGATGTACTTCCTTTTCTAAACAAATTGCTGAAAGTAAATGGGGAGTACTTGAGAATGAGGCAAAATGTAGGGCTCGACCAGCGATTATAAGGCCGAAGGGAAACTGTTGCGTGAGTCAAAGTGATGGAGTAAGCCATGCAAATCACCAAATTTGACTATCGTCAATTTTAGATTGTGTAAATCGGTGAATCTTTGCAGAAACTAACCTAAGTTAGAATGCCAGGAAAACTGATAGCTATTTCCCATCGGCTACCTTATCGGTTCTCAATTGTACACTCACAAATTGGAGTAGCACCAAGTCAAGGAGGGCTTGCCACCGCATTACTTTCCTGCTTTAGCAACCAGGAAATGAGCCAGATGAAATATGACTCGCTTCATTGGATCGGTGTCTCAAACGTTTCTAAGAAAGCATTTGATCGGGCCGGAGGCATTAGCCCATGGATCAAGAGCGAAATTTCATTACATCCTGTGTTTCATACCAGTAATATGCAGGATAAATTCCTTGACGGTTTTTGCAACTCGATCTTATGGCCCTTATTTCTTTATTTTCCTTCGTTCGTGGTATTCAAAAGAGAATATTACGAGGCCTATGTAGAGGCTAATCGAATGCTCTGCAATGAGATCCTCAATATTTATGAGCCAGACGACATAATCTGGGTCCATGACTATCACTGGATGCTATTGCCGGCTATGCTCAGAGAGCAACTGCCAGAGGCTCGAATTGGTTTCTTTCTTCATACGCCCTTTCCTGCATTCGAGCTTTTTAGGCTCTTACCCAAGCTGTGGAGAACTGAAATCCTGCAGGGCATTGCTTCTGCGAATGTGGTCGGATTTCAGACACAAGACTATGCGAAACATTACGTTGAATGTGCAAGCCGGGCGTTGTCGGTCCTTCCATTGAATGACAATAATTATGTCATTGAAGGACGAGAAATCAAAATAGACAAGTTCCCTATCAGCATTGACTTCGAAAAATTCAATATTGAGGCCCAGTTTCCTCGCACGCGGCGCAAGGTCAAAACGATTCGGGACAGGTTGGGGGTGGAAAAGATCATTCTTTCTGTTGACCGGCTGGACTACACAAAAGGGATTTTTTCAAGGCTCGAAAGTTTCGAGATCATGCTGGAACAGAATCCAGAACTTAGGGAACGGGTCTCATACGTTCTGCTCATGGTGCCAACCCGTGAGTCCATACAAAAATACAGGGAAAATAAGGCTACCGTAGAAGGTATGATAAGCAGGATTAACGGAGTCTACAGTAGTATCGGGTGGTCTCCTATTGTGTACTACTACCAGACGATGGATTTGAGTGATCTGGTGGCACTCTATGGGGCTGCAGATATTGGACTTGTAGTTCCGTGGCGGGATGGAATGAATCTTGTCGCCAAAGAATTTGTGGCAAGCCGGGCCAATGATGATGGTGTTCTTATTCTTAGCGAAACAGCTGGAGCCGCGGAGGAATTATTAGAGGCACTGACTGTCAACGCAAACGACCGTCAGGAAATTGCAGATGCGCTGCTGCAAGCTATTCTTATGCCTCGCGATGAACAATGTTCTCGAATGGTTAAGATGAAGGACCACCTGAAAGTTCATACTGTAATGAACTGGGCACATAAATTTCTGACTGCTTTGACCTCGACACAACCAGCCAGCGTAGCACCTTAGGTGATTCGCCCTTGGTGTCAGCTCAATATTTGACTATCCCACGAAGCCAGGTAACAATATCGAACCTCCTTCCCCCGGCTGTAGTCATGTGTTTCTCGCCTGCTGCCCTCACGTTCTCAATGGTGTAGAAAGCCGAAGGCAGCAACTTTGATAATTGGAAGAGAAGGATATCGAGGTATTCACGCCTGATTACTGTAAATACGAGATTTTCACGGCCCATAGGCCCTTTGGCGTCAACACTTGTAAATCGGAAATTCTTTTCATTAAGAAATTGCAGCAGGGGCAGGACATCTTTTCGTGTAATAATCCGAATGATGACCTTGCCATAGGCAATTCTTTCTTCAATCATCATTCCGATAAAAATGCCTGCCGCAAACCCACCTGGGTAAGCGACATAGCATAGCCAGTTATCAAAGTGTGCGAAAATTTGCCTCATGGCAATAAGCCAGACCAATGACTCAAAGAATCCCAGGAATGCTGAAGCAAACCGGCGACCTCCAAGGACATATATAATCCTCAACGTGTTAATGGTCATCTCACAGATCCTCGCAAAAAAAATAAGGAATGGTAAAATGACAAAGGAGAAGAATTCTCCATTTAAGTTGAGTGCGCCTTCAAAAATATCTTTCATCGCAGCAGACAAATTTAGCAGCATTGCGAGTGGTCAAATTTGATCTCCGTCAAATTCTGAATTTGGGATAATATTGTACTTGTCCCGGATACAATTGAGATGATTGAATTTTGAGATCGCGGAAATATTTTTTGAGAAGAGTGCCAACGTGGTTGTTCTCGAGGCTGTCCAATCGTCAGTTTCTATTGGCGGGCGCTGTAATAGTTGGATTGTGGGCCGGATTGTCCGCAGTCGTATTGAAGGCAACGGTTCACTATTTGCAAACATTTCTGAAATCCTTAGCCATCGGTCATAGTTGGATCTATTTCATTTCTCCTGCCACTGGCATACTGATGACCTACCTATTCATAAAATATATACTGGGGGGAGAATTGGTGAAAGGGACTTCGCATGTCATGTTTGCCATCGCCAGGAAATCGTCCTTTCTTCCGAGGAAAGAGGTATACAGTCATCTTGCCACGAGCGCATTGACGGTCGGAATGGGGGGATCTGCTGGTCTGGAGTCGCCCATAGTGCAGACAGGTTCAGCGATAGGATCCGTATTTTCATCATTTTTCCCGGTGGGCTACCGTGACAGGACATTATTATTGGCCTGCGGGGCTTCGGCCGGAATTGCGACTGCGTTCAATGCTCCAATTGCAGGCGTACTGTTCGCTCTTGAAGTTCTGCTCGTTGATGTAAGTGTTTCAGCGTTCATTCCGTTGCTCTTGGCAGGCGCGACTGGTTCTCTTTGCTCCGCGATCATTTTGGCGGAGAACATACCGCTTTCATTCAGGGAAATTTCACATTTCAATTACCACAATATCCCCTTTTATATCGCGCTGGGTATAGCATCAGGGCTGCTCTCTGCTTTTTATCTCCGTGCGTATGCAAAATCAGAAATAGTTATCAAGTCAAAACTTCGTTCAGGAACAATCCGGCTTATTACAGGTGGTGCGATTTTAGGCGTTCTCGTCATTTTGTTTCCTGCCCTGTTTGGGGAAGGTTATTCATCGATCACTTCGTTGGCACGCATGGATCCAGACTCCATTTTCGAAGGCAGCCCACTAAAACCTTTTCTTTCCAACAACCAGGGTGGGGTTGCCATTGCAGTCTTTGCAGTGGCCATATTCAAGGTTTTTGCAGTTTCATTGACGCTCAATGCCGGTGGAAATGGTGGGAACTTCGCTCCCGCTTTGCTCGTGGGTGCTTGCCTTGGCTTTTCCTTGTCCTTTGGAGGCAACGCACTTGGCGTCACGCATCTTCCCGTGCCGAATTTCTGCCTGGTGGCGATGGCTGGCGTCCTGACCGGCATCTTTCATGCTCCATTGATGGCAGTATTCTTGATTGCCGAAATAACCGGAGGCTACGACCTCATCATCCCCTTGATGGTAGTGTCAGCATTGAGTACTGCAGTTTCGAAGTATTTCAACTCTTTCTCACTGGACGAGGCCAAGCTTCACCAGCAGGGAGGTGTTCCTCGTTTTGGGCGAGACATTCAAATTTTGTCCGGCTTGACACTAGGAGGATGCGTTGAAAATGATTTTGTAGGTGTGAAGCCGAACGACTCGCTCAAAATGTTAACAAAAGCCGTGTCTCAGTCGCGACGCAATATTTTTCCCGTGATCGATGAGCAGGGAAAGTTGCTGGGCTTGATTGCCCTTGAGGATATCCGGGAGATTATGTTCGATTCAACTCGGTATGATTCGGTGAATGTAAGCCAATTGATGCGCCCGCCCATCGCTACTGTCAATATTGGTGATGATATGATAACCGTAATGGAGAAATTCGACAAATCGGGCGTTTGGAATATCCCCTTGCTGGATCAGGGCCAATATGTTGGATTCATATCCAAGTCGAGGATATTCTCTCTTTACCGTGACCGGCTGAGTTCAAATTAAAAGAGGAACCGGTTAATTTGATCATAATCAAATTCACTTTTCCTGTTTCACATAAATTGCATACTGTTCCGCACTGCACCATTCCTTGAATGAATTCTATATCATGCTGAATCAATGAAGTTAAGATATCTGACATTTACTTTCTTCGCATTGCTGCTGGTCAGGTGTCAAAGTATAAACCAGCCTGAACCGAAAAGAGACTGGGCAATTATAAAAGATTGGGATGTGAATGGAGATGAACAATTGGATTTGAATGAGTTCCTTGAAGGCTATGACCAATCGGATTTCTTCGCCAGGTGGCAGGTGGAATCCATGCCCATTAGCGATACGACCTTTATTAGTCTTGAATTCGGATTTCTCGATAGAAATCATGACAATGTTCTGGATTCAATCGAGTATAGCTCAAGGAGAATATTGTGGTCCTTCCACGGCAAAATGGAGCTGAAGCCGTGGGACATCGATGGGAACGGGAGGATTGAGCGCGCGGAATTTATTAAAAGTGCTCGCCGTGAAAACCTCGCGCGGGAATTCGATCTGACAGGCGACGGTTATATCACAGCACGTGAAATGGCGCAAGCCATGTTCCAAATCTGTGATAAAGACGGTGATAACAGGTTAGGGGGCTTGGAGTTCTATCATTGGGAAATATA
>JBDHXU010000078.1:0-13620 GCA_039810905.1 Cyclobacteriaceae bacterium
ATCACAGGCGGAAGCGCTCAGGCAGTAGGAGTGGCCTCCATCAGCCAGACACTGACCAATCCCACCAATACAGTTCAAAGTGCGACTTACACGGTAACTCCTGTTGCAGGCAGTTGCACCGGATCGACATTTACGGTGGTGATCACGGTTAGCCCGATGCCTACCATTGCGGCCCAGACAACATCGGTTTGCAGCGGATCTGCATTCACCGTCACCCCGACCAATGGTGTGCCTACTGCGGCGACAATAGTACCTGCAGGTACTACTTACACATGGACGGCACCTCTGGTAACAGGAGGTATCACCGGTGGCAGCGCACAGGCAGTTGGGGTGAGCCCGATCAGCCAGACGCTGACAAACCCTACCAATGTAAACCAGACTGCTACTTATACGGTGACACCGTTCGCCGGAGGATGTACTGGTCCGACATTTACAGTTACGGTTACCGTAAATCCGAAACCGGTTATTCCTGCTCAGACAGTATCAGTTTGCAGTGGATTGCCATTCACCATAAACCCGACTGATGGAGTGCCAACTGCGGCAACCATTGTGCCGGCCGGCACAACCTATACATGGTCCGCACCGGTTGTTACAGGCGGAGTGACGGGCGGCAGTTCGCAGACCGGGCAATCCAACATCAGCCAGACACTGACGAATCCTACCAACGTAAATCAAACGGCCACTTACACTGTTACACCCACATCCGGAGCAGCCGGTACTTGCGTGGGCTCGACCTTTACCGTAACGGTTACCGTTAATCCAGTTCCGGTCATCCCGGCCCAAACAGCAACCATCTGCAGCGGTGGGACATTCAATGTTGCGCCTGCCAATTCATTGCCCACCACAATCGTTCCTGCTGGTACCACCTATACATGGACTGCACCTGTCGTGACCGGTGGCATCACCGGCGGCAGTGCGCAGGCTGTTGCTCAGCCGAACGTCAGCCAAACGTTGGTGAACCCCACCAATACGGTGCAAACTGCTACCTACAACGTTACTCCTACGTCGGGTGCTGCCGGTTCCTGTGTTGGTGCAACGTTTACCCTGGTGGTGACCGTCAACCCTCAGCCGGTCATTCCGGCCCAGTCTGCGACGATTTGCAGCGGCAGCACGTTCACCATTTCACCTGCTGATGGGGTACCCACATCTTCAACGGTAGTTCCGGCAGGAACTACTTACAGCTGGGGTGTTCCCGTCGTGACGGGCGGTATCACTGGCGGCAGCGCACAATCGGGGCAAGCTTCCATCAGTCAGACGCTCGTGAACCCGACCAATGCTGCGCAAACAGCAACTTATACGGTTACACCTACATCAGGTGCTGCGGGCAATTGCGTGGGTGCAAATTTTACCGTTGTGATTACTGTCAACCCCGTGCCGGTGGCGCAGGCACTGTCTTCCATCTCGCGATGCAGCGGTGTTCCTATCAATTTTAACCTGCAGGATATCATCAACAATGTGGCGCCATTTGTCGGAGGCAACTCAGTGAACAGTGTGTTCAAGTATTCGGTGGTGGCCGACTTCCCGCTTGACCTGTCACCGGCAGTCTTCCCTGGCACGTATGACAGAACGGTTGCTTCAGCAGCATCGATAACCGAGACATTCTCCAATTATTCCAACCACGATGTTACGCTTACCTATACAGTCACACCGATCAGCGTGATTGGCAACTGCCCTGGAACGCCGTTTACGTTCAAGGTCGTCTACCACCCTGAACCTGTAGGCAGCAACTTCAGCGAGCCTAACTGCAATACTGTTCTTAACCACAGCATTCAGACACAGATCACCAACGGGCTGGCGAGTGTATTCACCTACACCATTTCACAAGTTCCGGCAGCGGCACTGGTTCTGCCTCCTAACAGGGTTGTGGCTTCCAGTAATCCTATTACGGACAGCTATGTCAACCTCACCGGCAGCCCAGTTGTGGTGACCTATACCATCACAGCCTTTAACCAGGCATTCCCTGCATGCGTTGGATCGGCGACGTTTACCTATGATGTAACTATCAGTCCCAAGCCTACCGGTGTAAGCGACACCAAGCCGAGCGTTTGCTCTGATGTTTCCTTCAGCGTGGATCCTCAGGCCAACATTGTGCCGGCTGTAAACAGTACGTTTACATGGACTGCTACATATGACGGTTCTCCGATCCCCGGAGGTACAGGTCTGCTAACAGGATCATTTACCAATACCAGCAACAATCCCAAGGATGCGGTCTATACGATTACACCTACTGCAGTAGGTTCAGGTTGTGTAGGACCGACGTTCACCATTACCATTCCGATCAACCCCGAGCCGGTGATGGATCCGGCTTTGGCTAATCCTCCTGCGGTTTGCAGTACCAATGCCGTTTCAACCAACCCGATCAACGTGGTGCTCGGAACGAATGGAGTATCCGTGCAGGCAAGTTCATTTACTGTCTCCTTAAAGAGCCAGGATGCAGGGTTGACAGGAACGCCGACTACCGGCACATTCCCTGCTGCAGGCGGATTCTCCAACGCGATCAAGAATGATACGTACCGCAACACTACGGCAGCCCAGCTCAAAGTGGTCTATACTGTTGTGCCTAAATCAGCAGCTGGCTGCAACGGTGATGCCTTTGACATTACGGTGCTGATCAATCCGGAACCGGTGGTTAGTGTTCCGCCCAATACCGTATGTACGACCATCAGTTCAAACATTATCCTGGCGACGAATGGCACATCCGTAGGTGCAGCTTCCTACAAACTCATTAGTGTGAATGTCCCGGGAACTATCACTGCAGATCCCGGCAATACTGCGGTTGGAACTACCAGCGGGATCAACCTGATCAAGAATGACAAATACACGAACAATACAGCAGCCCCGGTTACGGTAGTCTATGAAATCAGGGGAATAAGTGCGGCTGGCTGCACCGGCGAGTCGGCCTTTATCAATCTTATCATCAACCCAGGGCCTGTTCTCGACCCTGCCCTGAGTCCGACACCGGTATGCAGTGGAGTAGCATCCGGCGTAACATTGGGTGTTGCTGCGGGTTCTGTTGCGGCCGCGAGCTATAACATCAATTCAGTGGTCTTCCCTGGATTGACGGCCGGGCCCTCTAATCAGGGTATCGGAACGGGCAAGCCCGCCAATTATATCTTCAATGACTCTTACATCAACGTGACCAACAATCCGTTGACGGCTACTTACAGCATCACGGCTGTATCAGCAGCCGGTTGCGCAGGTCCGACGGGTACCGTTATTCTGACCATCAATCCTGCGCCGGACCTTGCCAACAATCTGAACAAGACGGTTTGCTCAGGTGGTGCGGCAGGCATCAGTTTGGCCATTGCCAACAGTGTGGCGATGGGTGACTATACCCTGAACTCCGTGACGAAGGCCCCGGCACTGGTAGCCGCCGGTGGCAATGCCACACCTGGGGCTGGGAAGGCATCGAACGCCCTTGCAGCCGATGTGTTCACGAACCCCACTACAGGTGTCTTGACTGTTACCTATAACATTTCACCTCGTTCCAGCGCCAACTGCTTCGGACCTGCCGAAGATGTAGTGCTGAGTGTGGAACCAACTATCAGCGCGGCGCCGGTGAACAACAAACCAAGCATTTGCAGCAACAGTGGATCTACATCTGACCCGACCGATATTGTTTTAGCATCGCCATCCGTTCCGTCGGCCGGTGTGATCACGTTCAACTACACAGCTGCACTGACTTCAGGTTCCAATACCACTGGATTTATAGCTGCTGGCCTCGCCAACCTTGCCCAGAACTATCACATCCAGGACAACCTTATCAATAGCTCCAACGCTGTTTCTGTTGTCACTTACACCATCACGCCTGTGGCAGCCGGCGCCAGGGGAGGACTTGGATGTATCGGCACTCCGGTTACAGTGTCGGTGACAGTTGAACCGAAACCCAAACTTGTTGCGGCGCCTACCGTCAAGACTGTATGCGAAGGCGTTGCAACCGGAATCGCCCTGTCTTCACCGACGATCCCTTCAGTGGGAGGTGTTCAATTCCTGCTGGTCAGCGCGGTGGCTACGGGCGGAGTGACTGGGGCATCACCCAACGGCACCATTTTCGCGAACCCATCAACACTTAACGACGTTTTGAGCAACCCGTCTACAACAGTGCAGTCGGTGACGTACACCTTGCGTCCGAGAATGACAGGAGGTGCCGGATGTATCGGGGACGATGTAACCGTTACCATCAACGTGAACCCGAGACCAACGCTTACGGCCAGCCCGCAGGCGCCGATCTGCAGCGGAGACCAGATTGATATTTCACTTACCGCTGATGTGGCCAACACCGTTTCGACATGGACAGTGTCTGCGCCAGGCACTGTCACAGGTGCAAGTCCAGGAGCAGGTGACCGGATATTCCAGGTGCTCTTCAACAGCGGAAACATAGTTGAGACCGTAACCTATACCATTACGCCTCAGGCCAGTGGTTGCTCAGGTACTCCGTTGATTGTTGCTGTACAGGTAAGTCCCAAAGCCAAGATTGTCGGTGTTCCCACAACCACAACAGTCTGTCACGGAGGAACGCTCAATGTTCCGTTGAGCAGCAATGTCGCGGCAGGGGTGACTTATAACTGGACCGTGGATGATCCCAATGGCCTGGGGGTTCCTGCGACAGGTTCGGGTAATGTGATCAACCAGTTGATGAACAATACCCTTGGATTCCAGGCAACACTGACGTACACCATTACACCTACAGGCCCTGGCCCGGGTGCAGGTTGTGTAGGTGAATCCAAAATCATGATCGTGACGGTGGCTCCGCAGATTACGGCAGCATGGCTGAACTCGCCTTCACCGGATTACATCTGCAAGGGCAACACAGAGTATCTCATCTTCCAGTTTGGAGGTCAGGCGCCTTTTGACTTCACCTACACTGATGGTGCCACCCCGATCACAGTTACCAAGAAGGGCAACGTGGCCGTCATAGCAAGACCCAACATGACTGCTACGACTACCTTCACGATCACCTCTGTGAAAGATGCCTTAGGTTGCACCACCGCCTTTAATGTTCCTTTCACCGTCAATGTGGGAGATACGGATCCTAACTTCACTATCATAACGCCTGCAGCAACTTGCAGCCCGAATAATGTGCAGTTCCAACATAACCAGGTGGCAGGTACCATCTACACCTGGAGGTTCGGAGACTCTGCTGACTCGGTATACACCGCGACTACTACGGTGCCGAACAAGATCATCAAGCACACCTATGTAAACCTGAGCCCAACCAGTACACTGAACTATCCGGTGTCGCTTCAAACCGAATTACCCGCGCCGTTCCCTGGTTGCGTGAAGAGTACTTCTCCCAAGACCATTACCATCTATCCGCAAATCATTGCCAATGTGTTATCTGACAAGACCGAGATATGCAGTGGTGAGTCGGTATTATTCATGAACCAGAGCGTGGGTGCCACTTCGCAGACCTGGAGTTATCGCGTGCAAGGGCAAACCGCCGAGACGGCAATGGGTACTACCCTGAATCTGAGTTATGTGTTCACCAACACGACAACTTCGAATCCGATTACCTATGAGGTGATTTACAGGGGTACCAATGGCAACTGTCCTACGCCGGATCAGATTCTTCCTATCATGGTATACCGCAGTGCTACGGCAGGATTCAATGAAGGCACTGTGCCGTTGTTTGTAAACGGCCAGTCGAATGTAAACTTTACGAACACCACTGTTCCTGTGGATGGCACAGCGTTTACTTACGATTGGAACTTTGGTTCCGACTCACAGCCTCAGACCTTTACAGGGACTACGCCACCCACGGTGAAGTATGTGCGGCCCGGCCCGAAGGAAGTAACACTCACGGTAACCAATACACAGCGGACATTGTGCAAGTCTGAATTCCAGAAGACTATCCAGATTGACGTGCCTCCGCTGGTGGCGGAGTTTGTTGCCGATCCTACTGAATCCTGTTATCCATCCATTATCAAGATCACGAGCAGCAATATTACAGGTGACGTGGTGGATTGGAGGGTTTATGATGGTAACGGCCGTGTAGTAGCCACGTCAACCGGGTTTAATCCACAATTCCCGATCCCGGCAGAAGGGAAGTATACGATTACCCTGAAGACGTCCAATTCCCTGACAGGTCAAGTGGCGTTTGCCAAGAACCAGACCGTTCAGGTTTACGGAAAGCCATTCGCCTCCTTCGACTTGCGACCCGATGTTGTGTATGTGCCCGACACCGAGTTAAGTACATTCAACTTCAGCACGGGAGCCAACCAGTATCATTGGGATTTTGGTGATGGCACTACTTCTACCGATGAGGAGCCAAAACACACCTATAAGATTGAGGGTGTTTACGATGTAACGATGTACGCACAGTTTGATCATGGCAATAACCTGGTTTGCGCCGATACGCTGAAGCATCAGGTGGTGGCCAAGCAGGGTGGCATCACAAAAGTGCCGAATGCCTTCACGCCTAATCCTGCCGGACCTTCCGGTGGAATTTCAGGCGGAGGCGGTGCAGGAGCAGGAGGCACGGGAACATTCAATGATGTGTTCCTGCCAATTGTCAAGGGCGCTGAGGAATTCAATCTTCAGATCTACGACCGCTGGGGTAACCTGATATTCGAGAGCAACGACCAGAACGTAGGCTGGGATGGCTATAATCAGGATGGCAGGATTCTGCCGGCAGGGGTGTACGTGTACAAGCTTACCATCAGGCTGTCAGATGGTCAGCGGTCTACACAGATTGGTGATGTGACTATGATCCGGTAACTTTAGATGCATATGAGGAGGTGGGTTCTCGGTTTAGTCTTGTTGTTTGCGGTTGTATTTCAATCGGCTGCACAGGATCCCCTTTTCTCCCAATATTACCAGCAGCCCTTGTACCTGAATCCCGGCTTCACCGGTATTACCCCTCAGCAAAGGGTGGCTTTCAATCACCGGATCCAGTGGCCCAATCTTCCCCAGGCGTTTTCAACCTATGCGGCTTCATATGATATCCGTGTCGATGAACTGAACAGCGGCTTTGGCATCCTGGCTACCACTGACAAGATGGGTTCGGCCGGATGGCGTACTACCACGGCGAGCCTGTTGTACAGTTATGCCATCAAAGTCAGTGAGAAATTGCTCGTCTCGCCGGGTCTGAGTTTTGGATATGGTATCAATGGCCTGGACCGGACCAAGCTGGTGATGGGGGACGGGTTGGAATTCAATGGGCAGTCCCTTGACCCGGATCTGAACAAGATCGGCAATCAGCAGTATTTTGATTTTGGAGCGGGATTGCTTGCCTACACAAAAACATGGTGGTTCGGTGCGTCATTTGCCCACATGAATCAGCCTAACCTGTCCATCCTCAATGACGTGACCAGGCTTCCCATGAAGGTGACCATTCATGGTGGCGGCAGAATTCCCCTGCTTAACGGCCTTCGGACAGCCTCCAAGGTTTCCTATTTGACACCGTCGTTTATCTATCAATCCCAGGGAGGTATTACACAACTTGCGATGGGTTTGAGTTATCATATTGACCCTGTCTTTGTGGGCTTCTGGTACCGGGGAAAACCATTCCAGAAGAATGTGCTGGGTACGGTACAGCAGGATGCCATTGTTCTTCAGATGGGGATTTACCTGGACAAGATGACCATTGGTTATAGTTACGATTTTACCACTTCAGGCATGGCTGCTGCTTCCGGTGGTGCGCATGAGCTTTCCATTGTGTACGAATTCACAGCCAAGCCCATTCATCGGGGCGTCAAGAAAAGAAACCGTCTGATCCCTTGTCCTACCGGAGGCAGACAGGAAGGCTTCTGGAAGTAAAGGAAGTTCATTCTCACTCACCCTCACCCGGACCAAAAGCTTTACCTTTGCAGTTCTCAAAGAGCAATGCAGTTCAGAAAGGAACTTGACGGGAATCCTGTTTTCAAACTTGCGGCTGAAGCGGCCAGCGACTGTGGCTATGAAGCCTATGTTGTGGGCGGCTTTGTCCGCGATCTCATACTGAACAGGCCGAACAAGGACATTGATTTTGTCTGTGTGGGCAGCGGCGTTACCTGGGCCGAAAGGGTGGGGGAAAAGCTCGGAGGTGCGCAGGTATCTGTTTTCAGGAATTTCGGTACGGCCATGATCCGTTCAGGCGAATATGAACTGGAGTTTGTGGGCGCCAGGAAGGAGTCCTATCGCTCGGATTCAAGGAAACCCATAGTCGAGGACGGAACCCTTGCTGATGATCAGATCCGCAGGGATTTCACGATCAATGCCATGGCTATCAGTCTCAATGTTCAGAACTACGGTGAACTCGTTGATCCTTTCAATGGGAGGCAGCACTTGCGCGAGAAGATGATTGTCACACCTACTAATCCGGATATCACTTTCTCCGACGACCCTTTAAGAATGATGAGGGCCGTTCGTTTTGCCAGCCAGCTCGGTTTTGATATTGATCCTGATGGATTTCAATCCATCATGCGGAATAAAGAGCGGCTATCGATTGTATCTATGGAAAGGATAATCGATGAATTGAACAAGATCATCCTTTCCCCAAAGCCATCGTACGGATTCAAACTTCTGTACCAGAGCGGACTGCTGAATCAGTTTTTTCCCGAGATGGTGGCGCTCCATGGTGTGGAGTACGTTGATAACAAGGCACACAAGGATAACTTCTATCACACCCTGCAAGTGCTGGACAATGTGGCGCAGGTATCAAATGACCTCTGGCTCCGCTGGGCAGCTATTCTGCACGATATTGCCAAACCCCTGACCAAGAGATTTGAGCCTGGCCATGGCTGGACTTTTCATGGCCATGAAGACAAAGGTGCCCGCATGGTGCCCAGGATATTCAAACGCCTGAAGCTGCCAATAAACGACCGTATGCATTTTGTGCAGAAGCTGGTAAGATTGCACTTGCGTCCGATTTCGCTGGCATATGAAGTGACGGACTCAGCAGTGAGGAGGTTATTGTTCGAGGCCGGCGATGATGCCGATGCGCTGATGCAGTTGTGCAGGGCAGACATCACTTCCAAGAACGCCGAGAAAGTAAGGAAGTTTCTCAGGAACTTTGAGCTGGTGGAAAGCAAGATGAGAGAAGTGGAGGAAAAGGACAGGGTTCGGAATTTTCAGCCACCTGTGACCGGCGATGAGATCATCCAGATGTATAAATTGCAGCCCGGCCGCATTATTGGAGAAATCAAAGAAGAAATCAAAGAGGCTATTTTGGACGGGGATATCCGCAATGACCGGGAAGAGGCCCTCCGGCTCCTCCACACCATAGCTCTGCGAAAAGGCATACTTAAAACAGAACTAAATCCCTGATTACTAATGAAACCAGTACTACTTCTCATTATTTCTCTTATAGGTGTTCTGCCCGCTCTTGCACAGAAGGGCAAGAAGCAAAACCAGCCTGCACAACAGACAACAGAACAGGTGCCCCAGAAACAGGAAGAAAATCCTCAGCAACAGAGTCAGCCTGCCCAGCAGCAGGCCAACCCTTTGGGTGAGCATTATGCGAAAAAGTACGCCGTTGCATCACGCTGGAATGATTTTGATGTGGTGAAAGAGGCCATGTACGATCTCATCATCGAATACCCTGGCAGTGACTCATTGATTCATGCCCTGGCGGTGTTATACTATGAAAACCAGAAGTACCCGTCCAGTGTGCTGATCTGTCAGGATCTGCTGGCCCGGAACCCCAAGAACGTTGCGGCGCTGGAATTGGCGGGCCTTGGATATGAGGGACTCAACCTCTTTGACCGTGCGTTGCAGAACTACGAGAGCCTTTACCTGCTGACTAATAACAGCAACACCCTGTATAAGATGGCCTTCCTCCAGTTTCAGCTCAAACGTTATCCGGAGTGCCTTACCAACGTCGAAATCCTTCTCACCAAGCCAGAGGCAGATACCCAGAAGCTGATATTCCCGGATGCCCAGAACAAGGAAAAGGAGTATGCCATGAGGGTGGGGTTGCTGAATCTCAAGGGAATGGCCTACCGTGAGCAGTCGGATAAGGTTAACGCCAAAAAGGCGTTTGATGAAGCGCTCAAGATTGCCCCTGATTTTCAGCCCGCCAAGCAGAATCTGGCCAATCTCAAGTGATGCAACCTTTCTGAAACGAGACGGTCTTTTGCTACAAGCATGGGCCCGGAAAGCGCTTCCCATTCATTGCACGCAGACCTGATTCAGCGCTGCAAAGACGGCGACCGGAATGCCCATTATCAGTTGTATAAGTTGTACTCCAGAAGTATGTATAATGTCGGGTACAGGATCGTAAACAACCAGGAAGAGGCCGAGGATGTTCTCCAGGAGGCGTTTATCAGCGCCTTCAGGAACCTTGATCATTATCGAGGTGATGCCACGTTTGGTGCCTGGCTAAAGCGGATCGTGGTGAACAAAGCCATCAATGTAATCAAGACCAGGAAGTGGGAACGGCTGCCCGATGACGACCGATTTGATGTGCCGGAAGAGATAACCGCCGAGGCCGAGTTTCCTTACACTGCGGAACAGGTGAGGAAAGCGATTGAGAAGCTGCCTGACGGATACCGCTCTGTGATGTCGCTTTATCTGCTGGAAGGATATGATCATGAAGAAATTGCCGAAATAATGGGTATTACAGAATCCACTTCGAAATCCCAACTTAACCGGTCGAAACGCAAACTCAGGGAGATCCTGGAAGGAGGTATGTTATGAAAGATGATCAACTGAAAGAATGGTTCAAAAACAATCGCGATGCCATCGACGACAGAATGCCTTCAGATCGCGTTTGGGATGCCATTGAACGCAGATTGGGTTTGCGCCAGTATTCTCTCTGGAACTCTGTGAGTCTTTGGAGAGCGGCGGCACTGGTGCTTATGGGATTGTCGATCTATGCGTTCTGGAGCAAGACCCCCACCGTGAATTCACAGCAAGTATCGCAGCAGGAGTTCAGGGATATTGAATCCTTCTACTCGGGCCAGATCATGGAAAAGGTCTCCCTGTTATCAGCAGAAGGTCAGACCGACGACTCTTTTACCCAGGATTTTCAAAAGCTGGAGGCCATGTATGCGGTTTTGGCCGATGAGATGAAAAGGCACCCTTCAGAAAAAGTAAAAGATGCCCTGGTACTCAATATGCTCGTAAGGATTGACCTGCTCAATCAGCAAATTCAGAAGCTGGAGGAATCCAAAAAAACGAAGGATAAGGTAATCTAGGGTCAGAAGTCGTCCTCACTTTTGAGTTCGATCAGCTCCTTGTTGGAGTCCAGTATTTTTCCGTCTTCACATTTCAGGATGCGATGGGGAAACTTTCTGATCAAGCCGTAGCTGTGCGTCGCCATCAAAATAGCGGTACCGCTGCGGTTGATCTGCTGGAACAGCTTGAGTATGCCCATCGACACTTCGGGGTCAAGGTTGCCGGTAGGTTCGTCCGCAATCAAAATGTGCGGCTCATTCAGCATAGCGCGGGCAATCACCACACGCTGCTGCTCCCCGCCCGATAGTTGATGCGGCATCTTTTTCTCCACCGCACCCAGGCCCACCTGCATGAGCACATCCACGATCCGGCTTTTCATTTTGACACTGTCTTTCCAGCCAGTGGCTCGGAGCACAAAATGAAGATTTTCTGAAACTGTTCTGTCGGTAAACAGCTGGAAGTCCTGGAAAATGACGCCTATCTTCCTTCGCAACATGGGAATCTGTCTGTTGGTGATCCCACGGATAGAAAACCCTGCCACGCTGATATCGCCCAGCCTCAAGGGCAGGTCGGCATATAAGGTCTTGAGTAAGGAAGATTTTCCTGATCCTGTGCGACCAACAAGAAAAACAAAATCTCCCTTGTCAATGTCAAAGGAAATATTGCTGAGAATGGGTTGCTGCCCCTGAAAAATAGTTGCCTCCTTTACCCGAACAACAGGATCCGAGTTGAACATGGTGGGAGATTTATCCATTTACCTTCTTGTGGTCGGCAAGGAACTTCGCCAGACCAATATCTGTAAGTGGATGGTTCAATAGATCGATAATCACCTTGAGCGGACAAGTGGCTACATCAGCGCCAATTTCTGCGCATTTGACAAGGTGAATGGTGTGCCTGATGCTGGCAGCCAGAATCTGCGTACCAAATCCATAGTTGTTGTAAATGTTCCGGATTTGGGCAATAAGTTCGATGCCATCCTGTGAAATGTCGTCCAGTCGTCCCAGGAAAGGAGAGACAAAAGTGGCGCCTGCCTTGGCAGCGAGGATCGCCTGTCCCGGCGAGAAAACCAATGTACAATTGGTCCGGATTCCCTCGGCTGTCAGCTTCTTAATGGCCTTGACTCCGTCGCGGATCATGGGTGCCTTCACGACAATTTTAGAATCTATTTTGGCCAGCTCTTTTCCTTCACGTACAATTCCTTCAAAATCAGTCGCAATTACCTCCGCACTTACATTATCGTCTACAATGTTGCAGATGGCCTTGTAATGGGTCCGGATATTCTCGGCTCCTTTGATTCCTTCTTTAGCCATGAGGGACGGGTTGGTTGTTACGCCATCCAATACGCCGAGGTCGTAGGCCTCCTGAATTTCTTTGAGATTGGCCGTGTCGACGAAAAACTTCATGGGGTATGTTTTTACAAAACTATCACTTTTGGTCAGGACCTGGGGTGGTGCCAGGAAACAAAAATGGCAAACCGAACATCGCACCGCTACAACCGCCTACCCTTGCTACCTTCCGGTCCTGGGGGAGTTCAGCAGGAGCTGGTCGTGCCCGATTTGCCGGGGCAAAGATAGCCAATTGTAAGGACCAATCAAGACATCAAAACTCAAGTTCGCCAGGCTGACCCGGTGCAACCCTTTTAACCCCAATACCGTCATAGGGAGAATAACCCGACCCTGGTATGCTGCATAATTATATAAAGATTGCCTTTCGAAATCTGTTGAAATACAAGTCCAACACCCTGATCAGTATAGCAGGACTCTGTTTGGCATTCGCGAGCAGTATTCTCATTCTGCTGTTTGTGATGGATGAACTGCAATACGATGACTTTCATCTCAACAAAGAAAGAATATTCCGGGTAGGTACAGATATGGTGGACATCAAGACAGGAGCCATCAATGGAAAAATAGAAACCAACGGCTGGCCAGTAGGAGCCCTCCTTGAAAAGGAGTATCCTGAGGTGGAAGCTATGACCTATGTTCGGAATGCATCGAACCTGGTTGCCATGCACGAAGGGCACCGGTTTGAACAACGTGTGTTCTTTGCAGGGAAGAGCTTCCTTCGTATTTTTTCCTTTCCTATGGTGTCAGGAAATCCCGATGAAGCATTGGCTGGTCCTAACAAGGTGGTGCTCAGCCGTTCGATGGCGGAGAAATTCTTTCCGCACCAGGATGCAATAGGTAAGGAGTTGATGTTTGCGGACTCCTTGCTGTTTCAGGTTAGCGGGGTCATGGAAGATGTGCCTGTTCGTTCACACATGCAGTTTGATATGCTTGTCTCATTCGAGACATATGAACGACTGAATACTGAATTTGATTACAGTGACGGTTGGGGGAACCTCGACGTAAGAAATTACATCCTGCTTAAAGAAGGAGCGGATAAGGTCTCTTTCTTTGTCAAGGCCCGGAACCTTTATACCGATCGCATCAAGAAGGAACTGGAGAAGTATGGCATGTACTTGTATCTCTCCTTTGAGCCGCTGAATACGCTTTATCTCGATACGGAACGCGGCAATGGTATGGG
>JBDHXU010000079.1:0-13565 GCA_039810905.1 Cyclobacteriaceae bacterium
GCCGGATCGCACCGGCCTTTTTTATTGACGCAGGAACCGGATTGCTCCAGGCAGGATCTGAATTTCCGCAGGAAGCCAACCTTGCCATTCCCCTTCAGCCTCAACGGCGGCGGGAGTTGGTGAGGTGAGTACGAGGGACTTTGTAGTTCTATATAGCACAAAATCATTCTTGATCCGCTTGCCCATCTTGGCAACCTGCAGACTATAAATGAACTTCCACCAAGGCATATCTCTTGCAAGAAATACGGATAGGATGCCGTCATCAACCCTGGCATCCGGCCCGACCGTAATGCGATGGCCAAATGTGCGACCATTAGCCATAGCAATCACACGAAACAATTCGTTGAATTCCCAGCCTGTCGTCTTGATATGAATTTGCTGTGAACGTTGACTTATGAAGGTTGCGAGTATTGCCTTCAGATAGGTCAAATCCGGGCCAAGTAGTCGCTTGTCGCCGGCAAGCCTCTTAACTACCTCTGGTCCCATGCCAAGACTGGCGACGTTTATAAAATATTTTTGTTGTGGCACGCCAAGATCATCTGCACAAATCAATGAGCCAATATCGGTGGGCTTACCCCCTGATTGAATTGCAGTGATAAGCTCGCTACCTGCTGTCGTGATACCACAAGTGCGGGCGAAATCATTTCCTGTGCCCAGGGGGATGACACCAAAAGTGAAGTTGTGTGATTCTGCCGGAGTGGCCAATAGAACTCCATTGAGAACCTGATGCAATGTGCCATCACCGCCCGCGGCAATTACATGGGAATACTTATCGCGCGCAACTTCCTTGCCCAGCTGCCTTCCATGCTCGGCATGCTGGGTTTCGAATACATTGACAGGAAACGCACCTGAAAGAACTGGGTGGATGGAATCATAATAGAGGGATTTCCTGCGGGAGATTCCGTTGAGGATTACAGCTATGCGGATTCCATTGGAGATCACTTACAACTTTTCTTAAGGGCAGCCTTGGCCTCGGTTGAACCCAACTCGTCTGAACGTTTCAGATCGAGACAACCGTCATAGTTATTGTTCATGAGCAGTTTTACCAACCCACGCTGATAGTAGGTTTCAGGATCATTAGGATAGAGATCAATTGATCGGGAGTAGTCATCAACGGCCCCGCCATAATCTTCCTTTTCTGTCCTGCTCAACGCCCGATTATCAAAGTAGGTAGGATTGGAGTCATCAAGCTCAATGGCCTTGCCATAATCAGCTATGGCGCCATCATAGTCCTGCAGGGTATGTTTCAAGACACCACGAAGATTAAATGTCTCCGGGTCCTCGCCATCGATTTCAATGGTCTTGTTGTAATCTTCAAGTGCGCCTTTGAGATCTTCCTTTGCAGTTCTGGCGAGAGCGCGGTTTTCATATTTTAACGGATCTTTGGGATCAAGCTTGATGGCCACATCGTAATCGGCAATGGCCTGATCGAAGTTGCCGGTTTGATAATAGGCAACACCTCTGTAGTTGTACAGCCCCGGATCATTCTTGTCTAACTCAATGGCCTTGGAGTAATCATCAATAGCACTGATAAATTCTCCCAACTCCGCCTTGACTACACCACGATTGAAGTATTTGTCAGCATCGGGTGGACCCAATTCCAGTGCCTTGGAAAAATCAAAGTATGCTCCTTGCAAATCCTCCAGATTGTATCGGGCAAACCCGCGGTTGGTATAGGCGTCGGTTAGTTTGGGACTGAATCGAATGGCTTTGTCAAGATCAATTAGGGCACTTTCATCATCGCCGAGGGCTGTCTTGGCCTCACCCCGATGACTGAGGGCTTCGGCGAATGTGGAATCGATTTCCAGCGCGATGGTGTAGTCGCTTACGGCTCCGTAGAAGTCCTTCAATCCCATTCGTGCTTGACCGCGCAGATCAAGCGCCTGCTTGTGTTTTGGGTTTGCGGAAATGAATTTGTCCAGCTCAATCTTGGCTCCCGCGAAATCACTGCTTTTAATCTTCTTCGCCGCAGATTCAATTGCAGGGTCAGCGCTTTGTGCACCGCACCAAATGCAGATGCCGACAAAAAATAAAGCGATAATAGAAGTCTTCATTCTCTGAAATAGTCAGGCAATTTAATGAAAAGAAATGCCGCGGCATTAATGCAAAGGGGGCGGACAATTGCCACCCCCTTCTCCCTCTTACCCAACCTCACAAAACTGTTTCATGACGGATTGCTCGCATGCGCCATCGGGCATGGGCACCTGGACTAAGACGCCCTCGAAGCGAATTGGCCCTGAGACAGGAATGTTTTTGTATACATGAGGAGCTATTCACCAGGTTTGGATGTTGTGCGTCGGATGTTGGGATATTTTGAGCCTGGACTTGCGATGAAAATGTGGTAAGGCTCAGAAAAGCTTTAAATCCCATGATTACTGCAATTTTTTCAGACAGAGGGTTTATCCTTAATCTTTCTTAGATATACGCCGGACCAAAAGGTTTAACGCACCATGCCTGCCTGCCGGGCCGTTCACATATATTTTTCAAACACGAGACCCATGAATTCCGTTTCTTAGGGACAAATCCCAATCCCATGCAAAAAGTCTTTGCCATCTTATTGTCCTTCTGGCTGAGTTGCTCCTATGCACAGGAGAAACCCCTGGATATGAAAATGGATTTTGAGGATTACGATCCGCCCTCAACGTTGGTGACGGATGAACACAAAATCGCACGCTCAAAATTCCCATTCATTGACATACACAATCATCAGTTTTCGATGCCCACGCAGGACCTGAGCAAACTGGTGGCCGAGATGGATAAGTTGAACATGGCAGTGATGGTCAATCTTTCCGGAAGGGGAATGGGGTCCTCGGAGCACCTGGCCAAGGCAGTGGAGAATGTGAACAAGACATTCCCTGCACGGTTCGTAGTTTTTACGAATGTCGAATTCAGAGGAATTGATGATCCTGATTGGGGTCAGCGCACGGCGAAGCAACTGGAGGAGGATGTGAAGAAAGGGGCCAAAGGGCTTAAGATTTACAAAAGCCTGGGCATGATGAACAAAGACAAGGACGGTAATCGCATTCACATTGATGATCCGAGAATTGACCAGGTGTGGGCCAAATGCGGCGAATTGGGGATACCTGTGCTGATTCACTCTGCGGATCCCAGACAATTCTGGCAGCCGATTGACAACAAGAATGAACGGTGGCTTGAGCTGAAACTTCATCCCGGACGCCGTCACGATACGGATCCGGTATCATGGGAGACGATTATTCAGGAACAACATAATATTTTCAGGAAGCATCCAAAGACTAAGTTCATCAATGCCCATCTTGGGTGGTATGGTAATGACCTGAAGAAACTGGGGCAACTGCTTGATGAGTTTCCCAACATGTACACGGAAATCGGCGCAGTCATAGCCGAATTAGGAAGACAACCGCGAGCGGCAAAGGCTTTCCTGACCAAATACCAGGACCGTGTATTGTTTGGAAAGGACAGTTGGGTGCCCGATGAATACGAGACCTATTTCAGGGTACTTGAGACCGAGGATGAGTATTTTCCTTACCATAAGCGCTACCATGCTTTTTGGAGAATGTATGGCCTGGGTCTTCCGGATGAGGTACTGAAGAAGATCTACTATAAGAATGCTATGAAGCTGATCCCTGGCATCGATGAGAAGATGTTTGGCAAATAGTTAAACAATGTCCAGCGGCCGATCCAGGATCCAGCCGGTCAGGCTTAATCTTTCTCGGGTGGCAGGCAAGACTTCGTGCTCGATCTGGTCGCTCCTGAAGCACGCCAGTCTTCCAGATATCGGGAAAATATCCTTGGTGGCTTCTGGCAGGAATAGTCTGAGTTGACCGCCCTCTGATTCTTTCCAGTCATCATTGAGGTAGCACAGTATGGAGATCCGCCGGTGATCGTCTTTCCTGAACTGGTCAAGATGTCGTTTGTAAAAAGTTCCGGCAGGGTAGGCCGTAAGGTGGATCTCAGCCTCCTTCAGACTCAGGAAAAGTTCCTGGTTGAGGTATTGGATCAATTTCCGGATTTTCTGGAAGTAGACGACAAATGGCTGCGATGCATGAGCTGGGTCAAGCCAGAAAATATGATCACCCCGGATGCCCTCGTTCACCTGTTTCTCCTGCTGTTTGCCTACGCCAGCTTTCCTGAACAAAAACTTTCGGTGTCTGAATTCGTCTGTATCCAGAATGGCATGTACCTCTTCGGCGCTCAGAAAATGTTCAATGACGGCATACCCATTGTCGGCAAGTCCATCAGCGATAGCCTTTTGAACTGATTCGAATTCAGCTGTGGACGGCATGATACAAAAGTAGAATATTGTAAGATTGTGACAGCAGACCTCATACCATGAAAAGATACTTCTTCCTATTGTTTCTGTTTGTGCTGTTTTCTTGTGTCCCGAAAGAACAAGTGGTATTAAAGGCGGTGCACATACGTGAACTTAATCCTGGATTGAACGGGGCCATGATGATGAAGGCGGATGCGATATTTTTCAACCCGAATTCCAGCAGAATGAGACTGAAACGAATCCAGTTGGACGTTCTGGTGGACGGAAAGAAAGCGGCCCGGATAGATCAGCATCTCAGCGCATTGATCAAGGCAAATTCTGAATTTACTGTTCCCCTGGAAGTGGAGTTGAACCTAAAAGAGCTTGGCGTATTGGACGCAATTTTCAACCTTCTGGGCGGTAAGAAGTATGTACTTGAATTCACCGGAAGTATGAAAATGTCGGTGAATGGCTTCCCTCTCAAAGTACCCATTCAACAAAAAGAAGAATTCAAATTTTAGGACCTGTGGCGGCCGCCTGGGCCTTGGGCTTCCTCAGCTGGAAATTCTGGCCGAGGTATACTTTACGCACCATGGGATCATTAGCCAGATCTTCGGCAGACCCCTGCTTGAACAGCTTCCCTTCCACCATCAGGTAGGCCCTGTCCGTAATAGTAAGGGTTTCATCAACATTGTGATCCGTAATGAGAATGCCGATGTTCTTCTTCTTCAGTCTGGAGACGATAGACTGAATCTCTTCAACGGCTATTGGATCCACACCTGCAAAGGGTTCATCCAGCAATACAAAATGAGGATCAACCGCCAGCGCTCTTGCAATCTCAGTTCTTCTTCTCTCGCCACCAGAAAGCACCATTCCTAAGTTTTTGCGAACATGGGTAAGACTGAATTCCTCCAGGAGGCTTTCCATCTTTTCTTTTTGTTGCTGGCGTGAAAAGTTTCGCATTTCCAGGGGCGCAAGAATATTTTCTTCCACGGACAGATTTCTGAATACAGAGGCCTCCTGGGCCAGGTAGCCTATGCCAAGCTTGGCGCGTTTGTACATTGGCAACTCAGTAATGTTCTGATCATCGAGATAGATTTGCCCGCCATTGGGTTTGATCAGACCGACAATCATGTAAAAGCTGGTTGTCTTTCCCGCTCCATTGGGGCCAAGAAGCCCGACAATTTCTCCCTGCTCAACCCTTACCGAAACATTGTTAACAACTGTCCGCTTCTTATACTTCTTGAGTAGATTTTCTGCACGCAATACCATGATCAGTCGAATTTTAGGTCTTTGACCCGAAGTTGAACGCTTGTGCTGCCATTAAAATTACTCTCCTCAATTGTGTAGGCCATTCGAAACGAATCGCCACGCTGCAAGCGGTTGTAATGTTCAATCATATCAAACCCCACAACGTTGAAGAAATATTCATTGTTCTTCTGTCCTGCGAGGAATTTGACGTGCCGGTCTTTGAATGTGGAAAGTGAATTGAGTACATAAAGTTCGGCGGATTCGAAAACAGGTTTGGAATTCTCGGGCCCGAAGGGCGCCATTTGTTTTAGAATAACCTGGAACTTGGGCGTAAGTGCGTCAAATGGCAGGGTGATGTCTATGTCAACAACAGGGGTAAGCATTTCTTCGGTTATGGTGGCGGAGACAACCTCCTCGAATCTTTGTTGAAAGGCAATAAGATTAATCCTGTCCAGGGTAAGGCCGGCGGCATATTTATGCCCTCCGAATTTTTCCAGCAGATCACTGCAACTTTCAATGGCTTGATAAAGATCAAACCCTGCCACACTTCTGGCGCTGCCGGTAATTTTGTCGTTGCTTTCAGTCAGGATCACAGTGGGTCTGTAATAACGCTCAACACACCTAGCAGCAACTATGCCAATTACTCCCTTGTGCCACGTATCCTTGAAAAGTACGGTGGTTTTGGCCTTTTGAAGGGATTGATCCGATTCAATCATAGCCAGGGCTTCTTCCGTGATGTTTATGTCATATTCCCTGCGAAGGTCGTTCTTGATGTTTATTTTTTCTGCAAATGCTATCGCCTCCGCTTCTGAGGAGGAGATGAGAAGTTCCACAGCCCCCCGTGCATGCGCAACGCGACCAGCAGCATTGATTCTGGGACCAAGCGTAAATACAACTCCTGATACGTCCAGCTCGCTTCGGATGCCCGCAATCTCTTTCAATGCCTTAAGACCGGGTCGTGGATTTTCGTTGAGCTTCCTGAGACCGTAATAGGAGAGGATTCGATTCTCACCATTTATGGGGACAATGTCAGATGCAATACTGACAGCTACCAGATCAAGAAAGTCATGGGCAGCCTTCTCATCTTTGTATTTGCGTGAATAAGCCTGCACGAACTTAAATCCAATTCCGCAACCACTTAATTCCTTAAAGGGGTAAGGACAGTCTCCTCTCTTCGGATCCAATACCGCAACGGCTTCCGGAATATTGTTCCCTGGGAGGTGATGATCACAAATGACAAAATCAATACCCTTGTGATTGGCCAGCATCACCATGTCGGAAGCCTTGATACCAAGGTCAAGCGCAATGATTAGCGTAAACCCATTTTCTTCCGCCCACTGAATGCTTTTTTCAGAGACACCATATCCTTCTGATGAACGGTCAGGGATATAAAAATCACATTGATTGTAAAATCCCGCAAGATAGCTGTACACCAAAGCGACTGCCGTTGTGCCGTCAACATCATAATCTCCGTATATGAGAATTCTTTCATTTGTTGTTATGGCGCGATGTAACCTTTCAACAGCCTTGTCCATATCCATCATCAGGAAAGGGTCATGCAAATCCTCGAGGGATGGCCTGAAAAAACTCTTTGCAGCGTCAAAAGAGCTGATCCCACGCTGAAGAAGAAGTGCAGCCAGATATGGATTCACGTTGATGCTTTTGCTCAAAGCGTCAACCATTTCCTTGTCAGGGGTGGACTTATATATCCAGCGTCTGTTCATTTATCTTCAAAGTTTATAGCCCCTGGCTTACCAGGGTTCCCCTCTATGCCCTTAGGGCCTTTGCGGCCATGCTTGCCATCCATCTTGCTGTCATCGGCGGGACTTAACCCGGAATATCCTCCAGCGCCGCCGTCTCCTCCCTGACCCTGGTTTCCGCCAAAAGTCCGGATGAATATTTTTTCATTGAGCATGGTTCGCAGTTCAGGTATTCGCCTGGCGTAAAATGTCACACTACCCCCGTCTCCGCCGTTTCCACCATTTGCCCCCGATCCTCCGCTTCCACCGGACCCGCCACGGCACAGCCTGGTTCCTGGTCCGCCTCCTCCGCCATCACCACCCTGTCCGCCGTCAGCGCCATCGCCACCAGAAACGTCGATGTACAGAGTGCCGGGCACTCTTATGTCTGAAAAGTAGAGAAAAAGAGAAAGCCCATGGGCTCCATTTGTTCCGTTGCTACCGGTTAATCCGGATTTCCCGTCAGTACAAGGTGTGGTAACAGAGACACCAGAATGTCCGTTTCTTCCATGGATGCCGGGGATGCCTTTCCCATCAATGAATGCGCCCTTGTGGAAGATGGCAACTTTGGCATGTATGTAATTTTCGGTTTTCAGTTTGTTGAGTATGAGCTTCGATGAGTCCATCATGGTCAACGTATCGACTACAAGAATATCAGAGCCCTTCAACTCAAATACTTCTTTTGGTTTTAGTGTTAGTTTGGAATAACGAATCTGTGCAGAGGCCTGAATGGCAACCCAGGAGAGACCAACGAGTATCAGAATCTTTCGCAGCATTGTTGCAAAGTAACAAAAACAAAAAGCAGTGCGGTTCCGCACTGCTTTCCTGGTGATTTCGTCTGGTGCTTTTTACTTCTTGGCAGGCAGCTTCTTCACTTCGCCGTTCTTGTCAGTAACAACGCCTTCCAGGACGTCCTTGATTTCGACCCGCTGTCCATCCCGGTAAGGAACGATCCAGGCATCCTTTACTCCCATGTCACGCATGTACTTTTTGAAGGTATCGGCTTCCCAGTAATCCCGGAAAATACCAATAGTTATGCGCTGAGGGTCATTTTTGTCCTTGCCGGCAGCTTCACCTCCAAAGTTGGGATTGTTTTCAAAGTACTTGGAGAGGTCCTTGTTCTTAAAGGCACCCACCTGCACTTTGTAAACGACGCCTCTTGAAAAATCCATAGCATTCACGGGGGGATTCTCCTTCAATTGAGCCAATTCGCCTTTTACAGAAGTGAGTTCGCTGCGCATCTTGCTGATCTGATCTTCGAGATCTGCGATACGTGCGTTTTTGTCACTGACCGTAGTCTGGAGTTGCTTTACCTGCGTGTTGAGTTGTGAGACGTTGTTGTCTGCTGTTTGTTTGGCTTCCGTGAATTCCTTCAATGATGAAGGGTTCTTTGCATATTCCTTAGCCTTCTTCTTCCACTCCTTCTTCTCCGCCTTGGAGAGTTGTGCGAAAACCTGTGAGCCGGAAAAAATCAAAGCCAGGCAAACGATGATCACGTTAGTTTTCATGTTAACGGGGTTAATTAATAGTTAAAAGTAGTAAAAAATCCCATAATCAGCCTGAATTGGCCCATCCGGTAAAGCGCAGTGGAGTCCTGACCTTGAGTCTCAGACCATTTTTTCCGGCTTCACCCAGTCATCAAATTGCTCGGAAGTGAGGAGGCCAAGTTCCACAGCTGCCTCTCGAAGCGTCTTGTTTTCTTTATGAGCTTTTTTGGCAATCTTGGCGGCATTCTCATACCCAATGTGAGTGTTGAGCGCGGTTACAAGCATCAGGGAATTCTCCATGTGACGTTTGATTATCGGAAGATTCGGTGCAATTCCTTCGGCACATTTTTCATGGAATGAAACGCACGCATCGCCAAGTAACCTTGCCGATTGCAGCACATTGGCCGCGATCAACGGTTTGAAAACATTCAGTTCGAAATGCCCGGTAGCTCCGCCCACACTTACCGCAACATCGTTCCCTATTACTTGTGCACATACCATAGTCATGGCTTCTGGCTGCGTAGGGTTCACTTTGCCAGGCATGATGGAGGAGCCTGGCTCATTGTCAGGAATGATTATTTCACCAATCCCGCTGCGCGGCCCCGAGCTAAGCATACGAATGTCGTTGGCAATTTTCATCAGTGATACCGCCACCCGTTTCAGAGCACCTGAAAGTTCCACCATGGCATCGTGTGCGGCAAGGGCTTCAAATTTGTTGGGCGCGGTTGCAAATGGATAGCCGGTGAGTTCGGCAATTTTTTTTGCTACAAGGACGTCATACCCTTTGGGAGTATTAAGCCCGGTTCCGACTGCAGTGCCACCCAGAGCAAGTTCGCGGACTGCCTCAAGTGCATTCTTCAGGGCACGCATTCCGTTGTCCAGTTGTTGCACATAGCCAGAAAACTCCTGCCCAAGGGTGAGGGGAGTTGCATCCATAAAATGTGTGCGGCCGGTTTTAACGATGGACTTGAATTCAGAGGCCTTGGCAGCGAGCGTGTCGCGCAATTTTCTCATACCCGGAATCGTAACTTCCATGACCTGCTTATAGGCAGCAATGTGCATGGCAGTTGGGTAGGTATCGTTCGAAGATTGCGATTTGTTAACGTCGTCATTGGGGTGGAGCACTTTCTTCTCATCAGTAAGTTTACCCCCCTGAATTACATGCGCACGGTAAGCAATAACCTCGTTTGCATTCATATTACTTTGTGTCCCTGAACCCGTCTGCCAGATTACGAGCGGGAACTGATCATCGAGTTTTCCCGCAAGAATTTCATCACAGACTTTTGCAATAAGGTCTCTCTTCTCTGCGGACAAAACACCCAGTTCATGATTGGCCATTGCAGCTGCCTTTTTCAGATAACCAAATGCGTAAATGATTTCTTTAGGCATGCTGGCCTCAGGTCCTATCTTGAAATTGTTTCGGGATCTTTCTGTCTGGGCACCCCAGTATTTGTCTGCAGGCACTTGCACTTCGCCCATGGTGTCTTTTTCGATGCGGAACGACATAGTATTAAGGGTTATAAAACAAATGTAGGAAGCATCCATGAAATGCTCCCACTAGCATGGTCTGGCTCTCAATACTTCAGATGACGTTCAGAATGCCCTTTTCTTTCTGTTCAAGAAAGGAGACACCCATAAGAAATTCATCAACGGCACGGGCTGCTTCCCGACCTTCGCTAATGGCCCACACTACCAGCGACTGCCCTCTTCTCATGTCTCCTGCAGCGAAGATGCCTTCAACAGAAGTTTGGTATTGATGGCATTTCACATTTCCTCTCTCGTCTGCCTCAATGCCAAGCTCGGTCAACATGCCTTTTCGTTCAGGATGAAGGAAGCCAAGAGCCAGCAAAACTATATCGCAGGGAATTACCCGGTCCGTTCCGGCTACTTCAGTGAACGAGGGCTGCCCGGATTCAGGAGTGTGCCACTGAATGTCACAGATTTTTATGCCTGTCAGCACACCTTGATCATTGCCTTCAAAAGCTTTGGTCACGATACTCCAATTGCGATCGCAACCCTCTTCATGAGAAGTGGAAGTTCTCAGGATCATAGGCCATTGCGGCCATGGCATTGATGATGTTCGTCCTTGAGGAGGCTTGGAGAGAATTTCAATCTGGGTGACGGATTCGGCGCCGTGCCGATTGGCGGTACCCACACAATCAGAGCCTGTGTCTCCCCCGCCAAGTACCACTACTCGTTTCCCTTTAGCATGAATTACTTCTCCTGAAAGATCCTTGCCGCTTATTCTCCTGTTTTGCTGACTGAGATAGTCCATGGCGAAATGGACTCCCTTGAGTCCGCGGCCTGGTATGTGTAAATCACGGGCAACGGTTGAACCTGCGCACATCAGAATGGCATCATGTTCATCCTGGATTTCATTTATGGGAATATTCACACCTACATGCGCGTTCGTTCTGAAGGCTACACCTTCCTGCTCCATCATTGAAATGCGGCGATCCAGAATCTCCTTTCCCAGTTTGAAGTCAGGAATCCCGTATCGCAAAAGTCCTCCGATTGCGTCGGCTCTTTCAAATACAGTAACCCTATGCCCGGCGTAATTCAATTGTGAAGCAGCGGCCAGGCCTGCAGGCCCGGAGCCAATTATGGCAACCTTCCTGCCTGTCCGAACAGATGGTTTTCGTGGAAGAACATAACCGTCCTCAAATGCCTTCTCGATGACAGACTTCTCAATGTACTCGATGGTCACGGCTGGCTTGTTGATACCCAGAACACACGAGGCTTCACAGGGAGCAGGACAAATGCGACCTGTAAATTCCGGAAAGTTGTTGGTGGTTATGAGGATATCGTAAGCCAGTCTCCAATTGCCTTTGTAGACTGCATCATTGAATTCCGGAATGTTGTTTCCCAAAGGACAGCCATGATGACAAAACGGCGTTCCGCAATCCATGCATCTTGATGCCTGTCTTTGTGAAAGGCCAGGTTCGATGGCACCGTCCACTTCCTTATAATCCTTTATGCGCTCTTCAACCGGCCTGCGGTTGGGCAAGGAACGGTCGTGTTCGAGAAATCCTGTTGGTTTTCCCATGGTCAGATAGTTTGTCCTGCGTGTTGTCGATTCTTTTCCAGTACCATTTTGTATTCCAATGGCAAGACCTTGATGAATTGCCTGATCGTATTGTCCCAATTTTTAATCAGAAGCGCAGCCAGGTCGCTCCCCGTCCGGGTGAGGTGTTCCATGATCAATCGGCGGAGTTCGGCAAGATCTTCCTCCTCCATAATATCCAGCAATACCATCTCCATGTTCACATTGCGGGAAAAGGTTTTAGAAGCATCATATACGTAGGCGATACCTCCGCTCATACCGGCAGCGAAATTTCTGCCGGTGTCCCCGAGAACGACAACCTTGCCGCCGGTCATATACTCGCAACCATGGTCGCCTACACCTTCCACTACGGCAACGGCGCCCGAATTCCTTACACCAAATCTTTCTCCGGCTCTACCCCGGATAAAAGCATACCCGGAGGTTGCGCCATAGAGCGCAACATTACCTACAATGATATTCTTGGAAGGGTCGTAAGTGGTTCGCTTGTCAGGGTACACAATAAGTTTTGCGCCTGACAAACCCTTTCCGAAATAGTCATTTGCATCTCCCTCCAGTTCAAAGGTGAGCCCTGCTGCGGCAAAAGCGCCGAAACTCTGCCCCGCTGTTCCGTGAAAGCGGTAATGCACTTCTGAAGTCCCTGGAATGTGACCACCCATTGCAGCCTGTTTTTTTGAAACCTCGTTGGAGAGCATTGTTCCTACTGCGCGATCCTCATTGGTGATGGAGAATACACCGTGGACTGTCTCATTCCTTTCAAGATATGGTTCGGCGATCTTGATCAGATTCCTGTCCAGAACGTATTTAATTCCATGATCCTGCTCTTCCTGTTTGAATAGTCCTGTATCCAGGCTAACAGGTTCCTTATGCAAGAGGGGGCTCAGATCAATATTCCGGTGCTTCCACGATAGAAGCTCCTCTTTGATTTCAAGACAATCACTTTGTCCAACCATTTCATCCACATTTCTGAATCCGAGTTCCGCCATGATTTCTCTCAACTCCTCGGCAAGGAAGGTGAACAGATTAACAACATATTCAGGCTTGCCCGTAAATAGCGCCCTCAGTTCTTTGTTCTGTGTGGCGACACCAACCGGGCAGGTATTCAGGTGACACTTTCGCATCATGATGCATCCTGAAGTCACAAGCGCAGCCGTAGCCACACCCCATTCTTCAGCGCCAAGAAGCGCTGCAATGGCCAGGTCGCGCCCCGTCCTGATTTGACCATCTGTCTGGAGCACCACGCGTCCCCGAAGTTTATTCCTCACCAAAGTCTGATGAGCCTCTGCGAGGCCAAGCTCCCACGGCAGGCCGGCATGGCGGATCGAACTGAGCGGTGAGGCACCGGTACCGCCATCATGACCTGAGATCAGAATGACGTCCGCATGGGCCTTTGCCACACCTGACGCAACGGTGCCAACGCCCGATTCTGAAACCAGCTTTACACTTATCCGCGCATCGCGATTTGCATTCTTGAGATCAAAAATAAGTTGGGCGAGGTCTTCTATTGAATAGATATCGTGATGAGGAGGAGGCGAAATGAGCCCTACACCAGGCGTAGAGTGGCGTACTCGTCCGATCCATTCGTCAACCTTATGTCCGGGCAACTGGCCACCTTCACCTGGCTTGGCGCCCTGCGCCATTTTGATCTGGATCTCTTTGGCATGGGTAAGGTAGTAGGAGGTTACGCCAAAGCGACCGGAAGCCACCTGTTTGATGGCAGAATTTTCCCAGTCTCCGTTCGGCAGTTTTTGAAAACGCATTTCGTCTTCACCACCTTCACCACAGTTGCTTTTTCC
>JBDHXU010000080.1:0-13405 GCA_039810905.1 Cyclobacteriaceae bacterium
TCCAACCATTCCTTCCCCGCAGAGTCTCTCGTCAGAGGACTCTGCAGCTGAGCCGCCCAAGGGTCATGTTTGAATCAAGTCCCATTTTTGGATCAATTGCCAGCAGCCAGTGCCCAGCAGCCAGAATCCCGCTTGAAATTTTGAATGTTGAAGTCCAGAACAGGCAGACTAAACAGGTCAATGTTTGTCACACTTCGTCGCAGAGTCTCTCGTCAGAGGACTCTGCAGTTGAGTCGCGCAAGGGTCATGTTTGAATCACGTCCCTTTGAATCAAGTGCCAGCAGCCAATGCCCAGCAGCCAGAATCCCGCTGCGTAGTAATGCGCCTCCTTGAACAGGTCAATTGTAGTCTGCAGCTTCGCCGAGTTCCCCTTGCGCTTTGATGGCGCAGGCTTCTTTGAGAATACTGTCCGGCCGTGCCAGGTGGCAACCACACCTGAATTACCCGTGATGGCGCTGATGTCAGTCTTATTGTCGTTTTGGTTGAATTTCGCCATGATGGCTGAATGGTCAATACCATGAGGTAGTCTGATTCCAGCCATCCCAATACCTACTTGCTACTTTCTTGATACTTCCTGGCTACTTCCTGGCTACTTCCTGGCTACACGGATCATACCAAATGGCTCAAATACCTATCAGAGTACCCGACTTTCACCGGACTTTGTCCCGACTTTCACCGAACTTTCACCGGACTTTTGAGACAATTATTGCGTTTTGATGCTGAAAACCCTGTATGTGCCACAGGAAACCTTGCAGACAAGCTAATTATTAGGTTTTCATGCCTCCGGCCTCCATATATTTTAAGGGACCGGGAGTTCAGCCTTTGATGAATTTTAAAGTAAATTAAATTCGGTTGTCATTGTCAAGTGGGAACCGAAAAAAAGCTTCTGGCTTTGAACATCCGCCAGAAGCCAGAGGCTAAAAGGCAACGGCCGCTCCCCATACTAACTCCCACCAAACGGTGTTCCGAAGATTCCGACTGCGAGCTCCAGCCATATCAGCACGAGAACGGCCAACAGCACCACGCACAAGATGATCCGATGTTCAACTTTCTTCACTTTCCTCAGTACCAGCTCGCAAAGTAAACCGGTTCCAAAAAGGAGGCCGCCGGCTACGATGAAGTCAAATACGGTCCACTTCACCTCATCAGTGAACTGCATGGCGACCAGTGGGATCATCAGCAACAAAGCTGCCACGAGCAGGATTCCGATAATTCTTGTGTTGGACGTAGCCATTGTCAGTAAGCAGTATCTTGTAGTCTACTTCAATTCCTAATTCAAAGATTCCTGATCCTCCAGTTAACCGGATAAAGATTGTTGCTTCGGTTTTTCAGCACATTCAGCCACCCCAGTCCCAATCCACCGTATGTTACCAGCGTCATGCCTTCCGGCGCATCAATGGTAATGGAATTCTTGCGAAGGTACTGCAGTGCATCGTTTGTTGAAAGCTCAACGGAGGAGTGAGATTCCTTTTTCAATTGAATACTTAAGGCCAGCGAATGCTCTGGTATGATTTTGTTTCGAGTAATAGTCCCGACCGCTGTCCCAGCATAGACTACATTAAGGTTGGATTGGAGCGTTGGCCAATCCAGGAGCATCCCTTCAGGCATCATGTGAACGGTTTCACCATGTTGAATCCAGCAGCACCTGGCAGGATCGTCAACCCAGCCGGAGACCTGCGAAATCACTTCGGCCGTGGGGACCAACACTTTCTTTTTTCCTGCAAACCTTTCCTGATAATCCTCTTCTGTCTTCTTTCTCAGAGCTCCTATGAAGAACCCTTCACCTTTTACGAGGTGCGGATAAAGTTGATAGCCAGTACCATTTTCTTTTTTCAGGGTGGTGATGTTCCAAGGCGCCTGAAGTTCCAGCGGCAAACACTCAGCACCATAATTCTTTATCATGGTGATCAGCTGGTCCATGTTTTCAGCCTCCTCATAAGTACAGGTGCTGTAGATCAACACACCGTTCTGCTTCAACGATGGCCACACGTCGTGAAGGATTCTTTCCTGTCGTTGTGCGCACAGCTGTACATGCCGGGTTGACCACTCCTGCATGGCATCCTTGTCTTTTCTGAACAGACCTTCGCCAGAGCAGGGTGCATCCAGTACAATTACATCAAAGAACCCTGGAAGCCTTCCAAAATCCTGCGGATCATTCGAAGTCACAATCACATTCGGATGGCCCCACTTCTGGATATTCTCTGAAAGGACGGATGCCCTGCTCCGGATCACTTCGTTGGCAACGAGAAGACTATCGTCCGAAATCAGACTCAACATGTGGGTTGATTTCCCGCCTGGAGCGGCGCTGACATCCAGGACCCGAAGTGGACGGGATCGGTCCACATGCTGTACGATGGCCTGTTCCAGGAACATGGAGCTCGCTTCCTGAACATAGTAGGCCCCGGCGTGAAGGAATGGATCAGTTGTAAATGCCGGACGCGATGGCAGATATCTTCCGTTGCTGCACCATGGAACCGCTGTTCCGGTGTCACGAATTTTTTTGTGAGGGTTAAGTCTGATGCTTACTGGTGGCTCCTGACCGAGCTCTTCCAGAAATGCAGGGTACCCGGTACCCAGACTTTTTTTGATTGATGCGGCAAAGTCTGCCGGCAGTTGCAGGCTCACAAACCCAAATTAGAGTAATTTTGAACAGATAAGAAACGTGATGACTGATGCTAACGATCAGAAACTGAAAAGCTGGGTAGAAGTTGCTCCTGGTTCTGACTTTCCAATACAGAATCTGCCTTTCGGAATCTTCCGGACGCGATACCTGGCACCTGTGGCCGGGGTGGCCATTGGAAATCATGTCGTGGATCTAGTCTACCTGCATGAGCATGGTTATCTGGACGGCCTCGGTCTTCAGCCGGGTGTATTCAACCAGCGCTATCTCAATTCCTTTTTCGCCATGGGACGGAAGAAAGTAGGTGCAGTGAGGATGCGCTTATCGGAGTTGCTTCGTCATGACAATGACGAGTTGCGTGCCAACGGTCCGGCGCGCGAGATCGCACTCATTCCCATGGAGGAAGTGAAGATGCTCCTCCCGCTGGACATCCGCAATTACACAGACTTCTACAGCAGCGAGGAGCATGCCACCAACGTCGGAAGCATGTTCCGCGATCCCAAGAATGCCTTGCTTCCCAACTGGAAACATCTACCGGTCGGGTATCATGGCAGGGCCAGTTCCATCGTGGTGTCGGGAACGGATGTTCACCGCCCCAATGGACAGATCAAGCCGCCCGATCAGGAGACACCGGTTTTTAGTCCCACGCGCAAGCTGGACTTCGAACTCGAGCTCGCCTTTGTGACTTGTACCGATACCGTGCTTGGCAAACCTGTTTCCGTCCGGGAAGCGGAGGATCATATTATCGGATTGGTCATCTTCAACGACTGGTCCGCAAGGGATATTCAGCAGTGGGAGTATGTGCCGCTGGGTCCGTTTCTTGCGAAGAACTTTGCCTCCACGATTTCACCATGGGTAGTGACACTGGATGCGCTGGAACCTTTCAGGACTGCCGGACCCGTACAGGTACCTCAGGTGCTGCCTTACCTCGCTTTTGATGGACCCAGGAACTTCGATATACAGCTGGAAGTGTGGATTCAACCGAAAGGATCAAAGGCGTCTACGGTTTGCAGGACGAACTTCAAACACATGTATTGGAACATGGCGCAACAGCTTGCGCATCATACAATCAACGGCTGCAACATTCAGACCGGGGATCTGTATGCATCTGGCACCATCAGTGGACCCGCGCCCGGATCCTATGGCTCGATGCTTGAATTGACCTGGAACGGACAGAAACCAATTGCCATGCCCGATGGATCAGAGCGCCGCTTCCTGGAAGATGGTGATACTGTTATAATGAAAGCGCATGCGGAGAAAGACGGGGTGAGGATTGGATTTGGGGAGTGTGTGGGGAAAGTAGTTAAATGAAGAGTGAAGAACGAAGAGTGAAGAATGAGCGCAAAGCTAACTTTATGATCATCGATCCGACCACCATACCGCACTCCAAACTCCATGCCTGGCTGCAGAGCGCAGTAATACCCAGGCCGATTGCGTTTGCCAGTACGGTCGACAGCAAGGGGAACATCAACCTGAGCCCTTTCAGTTTCTTTAATGTCTTTGGATCTAATCCCCCGACACTGGTCTTTTCACCTTCGAGGAGAGGGCGAGACAATACAACCAAGCACACGTACCAGAATGTGAAAGAAGTGCCTGAGGTGGTCATCAATATGGTAGGGTATGCGATGGTGGAGCAGGTTTCACTATCGAGTTGCGAATATCCGAGAGGGGTGAATGAGTTTGTTAAGTCGGGTCTTACAGCCATCTCATCCACTAAGGTCAAGCCTCCGCGGGTAGCTGAATCACCGGTGGCTTTTGAATGCCGGGTAAGGGAGGTGAAGGAGCTCGGAGATCAGGGAGGTGCAGGGAATCTTGTGATCTGCGAAGTATTGCTGATGCATGTAAAGGATGAAGTGCTGGATGACCAGGGCAGGATCGATCCTTTGAAGATGGACCTGGTTGCGAGGATGGGTGGAGACCTCTATCTGCGGATGCAAAAGGATGGGATCTTTGTTGTGCCTAAGCCGAACGAAAAGCTGGGGATTGGATTTGATGCGCTTCCTAAGGGAGTGAGGGAAAGCGAAGTCCTTACCGGCAATGAATTGGGGCGGCTGGCAAACGTGAGCGCCCTGCCGGACGCAGCGACCATTAAGGAGTTTCAATCACAGGCTTCAATACAATCTGTAGTGCAGCAGGGAACCCAGGCCCGTCACCGGCTCGCCCAATACTACTTGAGACAGGGGAAAACGGAGGAGGCGTGGAAAGTCTTGTTGGACTGAGTCCCTGATTTAGTCTTTGTACAATACTGCCTTAACTGCCTTCACTGTACGTTCAACGCTCGGCAGGATGGCCTGAATAAGTGTCGCTGCATAGGGAAGGGGGGCGTCCAGACTGTTGATCCGCTGCACCGGGGCATCAAGGTAGTCGAATGCATGCTTCTGTACATGATAGGTGATCTCGGTAGAGATGGAGGCTAGTGGCCAGGCTTCTTCCACAATCACAAGACGATTGGTCTTCTTGACAGACTCTACTACCGCGGCGTAATCAATCGGGCGCACAGTGCGGAGGTCTATCACTTCGGCAGAGATATTGTCCTTTTCAAGCTCCTGTGCGGCAGCCAAAGCAACCTTCATGATCTTTCCAAAGGATACGATCGTAACATCCGTACCCGCTCTTTTGATATCAGCTGAGCCGATGGGAATCAGGTATTCTTCAGCAGGGACTTCTCCTTTATCCGCATACATGAGTTCTGATTCCATAAAGATGACAGGGTCATTGTCGCGGATGGAAGTCTTCAGCAGTCCTTTTGCATCGTACGGGTTGCTAGGCACTACCACCTTCAGTCCGGGAGTATTGGCAAACCAGTTCTCAAAGTTCTGTGAGTGCTGTGCTCCCAATTGGCCGGCATTCCCTGTGGGGCCACGGAACACAATGGGAACATTATATTGACCTCCGGACATGGAATACATTTTCGCCGCAGCATTGATGATCTGGTCGATGGCTACAAGCGAGAAGTTGAAAGTCATGAACTCCACAATCGGGCGAAGTCCGTTGGCTGCGGCTCCCACACCCACGCCGGCAAATCCAAGTTCCGAAATGGGTGTATCAATTACGCGGTCCGGTCCGAACTCATCCAGCATGCCCTGGCTCACTTTATAAGCACCGTTATATTCTGCCACTTCTTCGCCCATCAGGAAGACGCTGGGATCCCGGCGCATTTCTTCATTCATGGCCTCGCGGAGGGCTTCACGGAACTGGATTTCACGCATACGACTGTTTGTATTAAGGGACGTAAAAGTAACATGGAGAGGAGACTTCCCGAACTCTTTGAGCGGATTTCTGGATGTGTACAGGTCACAAAAAAACCCCGCCTGATACCAGACGGGGTCTTCCTGCGAATTAAGAATTCTTATTTGAGGGCGCTTCTGAATGCCTCGGAGGTAGCGTATTTGCTGAACTCGAGATCGGTCAGGGCCTTTTCTTTCAGGCTGGGGTCAATCTTCACAGCGCTCACCAGGTTGCTTACAACCTTATCAGCGTTACCTGAACGGGCGGCTGCCACGGCTGCACCGTAGTAGGCTACTGCCATGTTGCTGTTCTTGCTGGTTGCCTCGCCAAAGGAGTTGGTTGCATTTGCATAGTCTTTGGAGAGCAACTGAGCCAAACCTTTGTTGAAGAGGTTTACGTCCGTGGTGAGTGCAGCGGACTCAGACCGTACTGCTGCATCATACTTGGCCATAAAAATCTCTGCAGATCCTTTCACGCCGTTTACGCCTCTTGCCACGTCATTGGTGGCGCCATTGAGGGCTTTGTTTGCATGGCTGGCTGCCTTGTAAGGATTGCCCTTCATCAGTTCTACAGTAGCCATGTTGGCATGAACTTCAGAAGCATCCTTGATTTTGGCTGCGATGTCGAATTGAGCAGCTGCTTTGTCAGTCAATTCTGCGGCGCGGGAAGGATTGTCTATTGCTTGCTGGAGGTAAGCTGCGCCAAGATTGTTGTGGGCATTCCAGTAGGTGCCCTTCTTCGTTGCGGCGGTGTAGATGGCAATCTTTTCATCCAGGGAAGGAGTGAGGGTTGCTGCATACATGAGTTCTTCAATGCTGAGTGCATCGGCAGGACCACCTTGTGTGATTTGCTTTGCGAGAACAGAAATCTCAGCATCGGTTTTCTTGGCCTTCAGCGTGAGAATTTCGGTCTTGGCAGTACGCAAGGTGGGATACAAATCCTTGAAGACTTTTTTGTAGGTAGGGAGTTTTTCGAGTTGCTTCTGCTGATCTACGAAGTTGCCGCCATTGTTGATGATGTTCAGATAAGCTGATTTTTCATCTGCGGAAATTCCGGTGTAAGAGGCAAGAGCGTTCTTCAGGCCATTCCAGTCATCAACGATCGGCTTTAGGATGAACTTGATTTCATCGGCCATTCCCTTGTAGTCGTACTTCTTCATCTGGGCACGATAGTACTTTTCGATCGCGGCAGCACGCTCTTCAGACAGCTTGCTGTTGATGCGCTCGCGTCCTTCAGGAGAGTGGGTACCGGTGATGGTTACTGTGCGGGTGATATTCTTGGCAGCGATGAAGGCATCGAGTTGCTTTCCTTTGTCGCTGTTGGTTTCAGACCGGCGGAGTACAGACTTGCCCTGTTCGAAAATGAAATCAGGGATGATGACCGGTATGATTTCTTCCTTGTTATTGTAACCGTGATCCGCGAAAGCGGCGAAGTAAGATTTCTGAACCAGTTTGCTGGTTGTGATCACGCCGGGAGCGAGATCCATCCGGGGAGTCTTCTTGTTGCTGGTACCTTTTGAAGCCACACCTTCCACCTGCAACATGCCGGTGCGATAGGCAGGATCATAAGGGAAGGAGAAGCTCTTGGTTACTTTGGGTTGTTCAGTAGCGCTATTCGGGTAGTCATCACCTTTGAAAGGAACTGCGGGAAGCGCCATTTCCTTGTCGCCATACTTGTAGAAGCTGTTCAGCGTATAAACAGTACCTTTCTTCAGCATCTTGACAGGAAGAATGGCAGACATGTCGTATGCGACGGTGTCCTTATGTACCTCCAAAGGGTTGGGGGTCACAGTCAGGTTTTGCTGCTTCGCCAGCTTGATCATTTGCGGGAGTGTACATCCGGCAAGGCCCAGCATGCTGACGATGACTATGGAGTAGACTACTTTTCTCATGGATGGTTTTTTATGGTTAACAAAACGAACGGCAAAGCTACGTTTATGGCCGTTTTTATGCAAAAATAGTCAAAAAAATAAAGAAATGGCCTGAACAAAGGCCTTATAAAGACGTTATATTTGCAAGCGGTTTTGTCATTCGATAAGCTGTCATTAACACAGGTAAACTGAAGATTCTTTAGCGTGGAAGCTCAAATGAAACGATTGCAGCATTTTTTCCAGGAGCATGCTTTTGGAGTATGTGCGGCTTTGGGCGACAAGCTAGGTATCGCCTCCTCCAGTATCCGTCTTTTTTTCATTTATGCCTCTTTCCTCACGCTTGGTTCCCCGGTAATTCTTTACCTGGCTCTGGCTTTCATTATGAACATCCGCAAGCACCTGAGAAGGAGTAATCACCATTCTGTGCTTGATTTCTAAACAAGCAGTCAGTAGTCTAATTCAATTCTGAATATTTTCTCTTTCCCAGAACGAAGTATTGCCATACTATCGACCCGGAATAAAAAGTTTCAGGCCGTCGATAACCCAATCTCCCTTCGGCTTTTCTCTTGATCCGTTCCCGTTTCCAGTTCATCAGGAAATCACGGTGGGCCCTGAACACGGCCAGGCCGTCTTCGAGCTGACCGGTGAGGGAGAATTTAAGGGCGGCTATCCAGTCCAACAGAATCCGCACCGGGAGCCGGGTCCACACCTGGAAAGTGGGGAGATTCTTGTAAAGAAGGCTTAGCCCATTTCTGAAATTCAGATAGGTCTTGCGGGGATTGGCAGCACTCAGGGTTCCGCCACCCACATGGTAGATTGTGCTGGCACCCTGATAATAGACTTCATGACCATTGCGCTGCATGCGCCAGCATAGGTCAATTTCCTCCATGTGCGCGAAGAACTCCTCGTCCAGTCCGCCTATGGCATGGAATACTTCCGACCGCACCATGATACAGGCCCCGGAGGCCCAAAAGACTCTTGCCAGGTCATTATACTGTCCCTGGTCCTCCTCCAGCGAATGGAAGAGACGGCCACGGCAAAAGGGATACCCAAGCGAGTCGATCAAACCTCCTGCGGCCCCGGCATATTCGAAATGCGTTTTGTTCTTCCACGCGAGAATCTTGGGCTGAACTGCACCCGCCCTTGGATTTCCTTTCATGGTGTTAACGAGTGGATTGATCCAACCCGGAGTGACTTCCACATCCGAGTTGAGAAGAAGATAATAGGTTGCCTCGATCTGTTTCAGGGCAAGGTTGTATCCACCACAAAAGCCCAGGTTTTTTTCGATCAGGATAAGCTGAACGGACGGAAACTCAGCAGCCATCATTTTGGCTGACCCATCTGTGGACCCGTTGTCTACAACTACAATATGGGCCTCCGCACTGTTACGGATTACAGAAGGCAGGAATTTCCTCAGGAGGTCAATGCCATTGAAGTTCAGAATGACAACGGCGACTTCGGTCATCCCATGAGGTTGCTAAGGTCCATACCCGGAATATTCGGAAGCATTCCTTCCGTGCCTTTTCTTATTTCCTCCCGGGCCCTGACCTCGGCTTCTTCCATTGCTTTGTTTACGGCGGCCACAGCTAGGTCCTGTACGAGTACCTTATCGTTCACATTGAGAATGCTGGGATCAATCTCCAGCGCAAGCAGTTTCTTCTTGCCGTTGACCGTCGCGCGTACCATTCCTGCGCCGGCCTCACCACTGACTTTCACATTTTCCAACTGGTCCTGCACCTCTTTAAGACGGGCCTGCATTTCTTTGACTTTACCCATCATTTTCATCATGTCAAGCATATCCGGCGGTTTGATCGGCCAAAGGTAACAACTCCGGTCGTATGGGTGCGGCTATTTCCGGATGAGGGCTACCATACCCTCTTTGGAATAAGTCCTTCCGGCAAGGTCTGTAATCTCAACTTTCCAGACATAGCTGGAGGCGGGTGCAGGCCGTCCGCTGGTAGTGCCGTCCCACATTTCATTTTTTTCAGTGGCAAAGATCAGCGAACCCCACCGGTCAAAGATTTTAAGATTCATCCGTGCAATGAACTGGCCGGCTACCGTGAAGCCATCGTTCAGGTTGTCTCCGTTTGGCGTGAATGCCGTAGGGTAGTAGAGATTGGCATTTTTGATGAACTCAAGGAGATTGGATAAAGCCGCCGGAGCATTGGGTGTAACAGGTATGGGCTTGATGGTGTAACGAACCAGTTGATTCTGGGGATCGGGCTGGTCATCAATCAAGGTAGTATCCGTGACGGTGAAGCTTTTGATCAGTGCGCCAGACAAACTGTATTTCTGTACCAGGTAATTCTTTACGCCGCTCTGCCACCCTTTGTATGCACTCCATTTAAGCGTGATCACATTGCTGGGCTCGAGGGTTCCCTCCAGCCTTGTCGGACAAGTGACGGTACCAGGCGGGCTGAAGTTATCGCACTTATCCTGGTAGTTGATCTGATAGCAGTATTTGCCGCCTTCATTGTACTGATCGTCGGTGAACGTGGTGCCGGTTATACTTTGATAGAAGCCAAGGTTGCCGCCATTGGATGACCGCCGCACCTGTGTGTTGACAGGGGTGAATTTGGGATCCTGAACCCAGTTCAGTTGAACGGATCCTGGGGATACGACAGCGCCCACGTCAGAAATTGCGGTGGGTATTTTATTTGAAAAGGATGTGACACATTTTTCAAGCGATGTGCTTTTTGATCCATTGTTGTAATTGGTGATGACCTGATAGCAGTATTTGAGTTTGCAAGTGATGTCCGTATCGTTCAATGTCGTACTTGGAGTGGTCAGGTAGTTGTTTTGATTCCTAAGGATGCTGAAGCTGATAACGGTACCCAGCGCGCTTGTTTGTGACACCACCTGGTTGACATCGCTTTGTGCGGTAACCGTCAGTTTGTTGGTACAGATCGTGCTGGAATAGGTACTGTTGTTGTTGCAGGGGTCAAATGCGCCGAGTCTGAAACAGTAGTAGTTGTCATCCAGCTTGAGATTGGCAATGTTAAGCGTATTCACTCCATACAGGGTTTGATAGAGTTGAAAGCTGGATGAACTGTTCGTAGCAATCTCCAAACGGTATAAAATATTAGCGGAGATTGTGAAGTCAAGTTTCACGTTGGCGGCGTCGACGGAAGTCAATGTATTGATTTTGGGTATAGGGAGAGAGGCCATCGTGGTAAACGGCTGTGTATTGGCCGTGCAGTTGTCAGCCGAGCCGAGTCTCCTTCCCCGCACAGAGGTCGTGTAGGTTCCTGCAGGCGAAGAGGAATGTGAAGGCGTCAGGATGTTGTTGGAAAAAGGAAGTATGTATTCCGGCGTGCCGTCATTGTTGAAATCAATTACATACTGATCGTATGCATTGTCAGTCACTTTGATGGTGGCCATGGCACCGGCGCAGGCATAGATCTCAAAATTGGGCTGGGTGTTCTGGTCCACGGTAATGGTAATGTCATCGATACCGATACTTTGGTAGAGTACCTTTAGCGTGTAGGTCCCCGACTTAGTATAGGTGTAGGTAAAGACGTTTTGCTGTTGATTGCCGTTGCCTTCATAATCCATCACGCAGGGTTTGCCAGGTGTGCAATCTCCGGCAAGGAGATTAGTAAGGCTGATGGTCAGGGGGGCACATCCTTTTTTTTGATCCACCTGAAATCTCCCGAGCCGGCTCACATAGGGCTGGGCAGCAACAATGGAGGTCAGCGCCATGGCGGCGAGCCACAGGCAATATGATTTCAGATATCTTCGCCTTTCTGCCAAATACCTTCAATTTAGGTGGACCTCTTCATTCATGCTTTTCAAAAAGCTCTCTGTGCGGATGATATCCAAATGAAGGAGCCTGTCTGTTTCAATAAACGGAACAGTCTGCCTGAAAGTATGTACGAAATTCTCCAACATGGGCGAAGTTCTGGCTGGTCGCCTGAAGTGCAGGGCCTGGGCCGCAGTGAGTAATTCTATGGCGAGGATGGAGTATACATTGTGAAGAACCCTCCATGTCTTGAGAGCGGCATTGGCGCCCATACTTACATGGTCCTCCTGGCCGTTGGAGGAGACAATGGAATCCACTGAGGCCGGGCTGCAAAGCTGCTTATTCTGGCTCACGAGGGATGCGGCGGTGTATTGCGGAATCATCAATCCGGAATTGATACCGGGATTGGCGACCAGGTAATTGGGGAGGTCTCGGGCCCCGCTGATCAACTGGTAGGTTCTTCTTTCGGAGATACTGCCAATTTCTGCCATTGCGATGGCAAGAAAGTCCAAGGAAAGCGCCAAAGGCTGTCCGTGAAAATTACCGGCAGTAATGATCCGGTTTTCATCAGGAAAAATCAACGGGTTGTCGGTCACCCCGTTGACCTCGGCCAAAATGATCTCGGTTACGTAGTCAATGACGTCCATGCTTGCGCCGTGCACCTGCGGGATGCACCGGAAAGAGTAGGGATCCTGAACGTGCTTCTTGGGATGCGTGATCAGCTCGCTGCCGTCCAGCAATTTGCGGATCATGGCAGCGACAATTTTCTGTCCTTTCTGCGGGCGAAGCAGGTGCACTTTTTCCTCGAATGGTTCGGGGCGTCCGTCAAATGCTTCCAGTGACAATGCCCCGATCGTATTGGCAAGCATCATGAGTCTCCTTGCATGCACAATTGACCAAACGCCATAGGCACTCATGAACTGAGTACCATTTAACAATGCCAATCCTTCTTTCGCTTTGAAATGCAGCGGGGACCACCGGAGTTTGTTGAAGATTTCTCTTGCAGCGATGGTTTGGCCACCAGAAGTCACTTCACCAAGACCTATCAGTGGAAGTGACAGGTGTGCGAGCGGGGCAAGATCGCCAGAGGCGCCAAGGCTTCCCATCTCGTACACTTTGGGATAGATTTTATGGTTGAACAAGTCGGTCAGCCTTTGAACTGTGGTCAGCTGCACGCCAGAGAAACCATAGGACAGAGATTGAACTTTGAGGAACAACATCAACCTGACAATCTCGTCCGGTACCTCAGGTCCGGTTCCGCAGGCATGCGACTTTACGAGGTTGTCTTGAAGGGTCTCGAGATCAGCCCGGGAGATATTCCGATTGTAGAGTGATCCAAATCCGGTGTTAATTCCATATAGTGGTTCAGTGGTATCGTTCAGTTTTTTATCCAGGTATTCCCTGCACTTGTTGATTCTGGTTTGGGAATCCTCCGAAATCGACAAACTGACCTCCTCGCGCACAAGTTGCTCAAGATCTTTCAGTGTTAGCGGCTGTGGAGATATGGCATGTTGGATCATCGGTCGGTTGATTAATTCTGATCGCTGATTCTCCGGATCAGTTCATCCAGTTTCATTTTTTCCTGTGTGCCTGTCTTCATTTCTTTGACAGTCAGTTGGCCACTCCTCATTTCATCCTCACCGATGACCACTACGAATCGTGTCTTCTTCTTGTCGGCGTATTCCAGTTGCTTTTTCAATTTGGCCGGATCCGGATATACCTCAGCGGAGATACCATGATTGCGCAGAGTGGCTGCCACCCGCATTGCGTAATGACTGCTGGCTTCATCGAGGTGACACGTAAGCACGTCTGAGGTGGCCTGTGCTCTTTCAGGGAACAGATTCAACGTATCCATTACATCATAGATTCGGTCCACACCAAATGAGATGCCTACACCCGAACTCTTTTCACGCGCATCGAAAATAGCGGTGAGATTGTCATACCG
>JBDHXU010000081.1:0-13396 GCA_039810905.1 Cyclobacteriaceae bacterium
TTTGAAAGCAAAGGTTCCGGCTTTAGCGGAAACATTCGTCGGCGTGATCTGAACAAGCCGCAAAAGAACGGCGTAGATTATCGGGGCTTCAGCAAAAATTATGGTGTGGGCTATGTAAGCAAAGGAATTGGCTACAGTGGAAACATTAAGCGAAGGGACATTCGTGGTTTTTCATCCGATTATATTGGATATAGAGGTAATATGAAGCGCAGTGAAATGCCAGGTTTCTCTCAGGAAGGTGCTGGCTATTCAGGCAACATAAGGAGAAGTCAGATAAGGGGATTTGAAAAAGGCGGAGCCGGATACGCAGGAAATATTAAGAGAAGCCAGATTCGGGGTTTTGAAAAAGGGGGAGCTGGCTATTCAGGAAATATCAGGAGAAGTCAGATTCCCGGCTTTGAAAAAGGGGGAGCTGGTTATTCAGGAAATATCAGGAGAAGCCAGATTCCCGGCTTTGAAAAAGGGGGAGCTGGTTATTCCGGAAATATCAAGAGAAGTCAGATTCGTGGCTTTGAAAAGGGAGGGCTCAACTATCGTGGCAGTATCCAATACGTTGGCAGAATCAAGAGCTTTGAAAATCAGGGAGAAGGGTATCCCGGAGCATTAAAAGTACACAGGCCAGGACCCGGTGATTCAGGTCCAGGGGCAGGATTCCATGGAAATCTCAGGCGGTCGGAACAGCCATCCATCGAAAGACAGGGAGCAGGCTACTCTGGAAATATAAAAAGGTCAACTATCCGTGGATTCGACAGACAGGGTGCAGGTTTTGCAGGTAATATTAAAGCCAAGAGAAAGGAAAAGGGCGGCGGCAGCATAAGTGGATTCTGGAACAACCAAGGTCGTGCGATTGCGACCAAAGCTCCGCTTGAAACGCGCGGGCCTGGATTTGCAGGCAATGTGAAATTCAAGAAACCCGAGAAGGGTGGCGGCAGTATAAGTGGATCCTGGAACAACCAAGGTCGTGCGATTGCGACCAAAGCTCCGCTTGAAACGCGCGGGCCTGGATTTGCAGGCAATGTGAAATTCAAGAAACCTGAAAAGGGTGGGGGCAGTGTGAGTGGCAAACTCTGGAACAATGATGGTAAGGCCGTTGCAGTAAGAACTCCAATCGAAAAGGGGGGTGCTGAGTACGCTGGGAACATCAAATTCAAAAAGCCTGAAAAAGGAGGTGGCAGCAGGAGCGGTAGGCTTTGGAATAATGATGGAACTGCCATTGCTGTTCGAAAACCTCTTGGTGAGGATGCCAAGGCTGCGGGCTATTCCGGGAAGATTACAAGATCCAGATTCAAGCGTGACTATGTCCAGAATCCGAATGCTGACAAAGAATCTTTGAAAAAGCAGGCCATCAATAAGCGATACTTTGCACTCGGTGATCTCAAAATCAAAACAAAAGAACGATCACACGGAAGAACGGATAAAACGAGTAAAGAAGCACTGGCCAGTTTGAAACCTGGAAAGGGGTCGGTAAATGCCGGCGAGTACGCCCGCAGCATGAAGATGACATGGAATTACAAACACAATCCAAACAGTGACAAGGAAGCATTGAAGACCATCGGCCCATCCAAGGCAACCGCACGAATTCAGGACTATCAGGGTAATTTGAAGATGCACAAGTATACTGCTCCAGCACTTCATCCGGATGCTCCATATGCCCACAGCCAGCGTGACAATGTCAAAGGTGAGCGCACCTTCCTTATGAATGTCAAACTCACCTGGTCAAAGGTCTTCCGAAAAAATGACACTCAGCCCGAGGTTGTCAAGCAAAAGCCACACCGTCCACGCTATGACAAGCGAGAAAAGGGATTGTGGTATGACTGAAGCCCTTACTAAAAGTTGAATGTGATTTTTTGTTGTATGTGTTCAGAGAGGCTTTTGGCAACAGGGCATGTAAGGGCGGCATTCATCAGCTTTTGCTTCTGGATGTCCGTTGCCTTCAGGCCCGGATGGGTAAAAGTGATCTGTATTTCACTTATGCGCCTTGGATTGGATGCCATTACTTTTGTGATTTCTGAATGCAAGCCTGTCAAATTGATGTTTTCCCGGTCCGCAACCATCCCCATCAATGTCATCATACAGCTGCTTAAAGCAGCACACACAAGGTCTGTGGGACTAAATGCTTCTCCTTTCCCGTTATTATCCGGAGGTGCGTCTGTCATGAGTGTATTGCCCGAGAGCAAATGAAGGTCGCGTGTCCTCAAACCTCCAAGGTACTCGCCCTGCATTGATGCCATAGTGAACTTGATTTATTGATCCTTGTTATGTAATTAACCGCTAAATTAGCGTAAACTCCCTTTCATGTACTCAAAAGCGATCCAGCGCTTATTTCTCACACTGATTGGTGTAGGAGTCTGCCTTATTTCCTTGGCGCAGACCCAGGACAGCTATGAGTACAATTCTGAGTTTACATGGGGGATCAACAAAAATTCATCCGGGGGGCTTATAGGGGGATTCACATTCAAGAAAGCCCGCAAGCTTTCTGACCGCGTGCTGGAAACCTTTGGCTTGGAGATAATGAACGTTAAGCACCCTCAGGAAGTCAGAAAGCCTTCACGTTCGACAGGCAACTTCTTTATTTACGGAAAGAGCAATTACCTCTACGCCTTCAGGTTTCAATATGGGCGCGATTGGATACTATTTACTAAAGCACCGCAGCAGGGGGTTGAAATCAAGGCCGTGACCGCCATCGGGCCGTCTATTGGCATTGTAGCTCCGTATTATATTGAACGGTCGGTAGATAACAGCTTTTTCGTCACCGTGAAGGAACAGTACAACCCTAATAACCCTCAGCACAATTTTAACAACATACTAGGCACAGGTAACCTTTTTCAAGGTATCGGGGAATCTTCAATTCAACTGGGCGTAAATGCCAAATTCGGGCTGAACTTTGAGATGGGAACCATTAAAAGCTCCGTTACAGGGTTTGAGGTAGGGTTCCTGGTGGATTCTTACTTCAAAAAAGTAGTGCTGATGCCTACCACTACGAACTATGCCATTTTTCCAACCGTTTATTTCACCCTGTTTTATGGCAGCAGGCGCTAACGGGCGTTCTTACCCCCACCCGATTTTTTCTGAATTTATGTGACAAAATGGACGAGTCTGGATTCTGTTGTTATATTTGAAACCCTAAACCGTGTATTTTGTATGGAAGCGAAGAAAAATGACAAAGCTGATTTGACCAAGAAATCGAGTCTTTTCTTCAGTGTCGGGCTCCTGGTTACCATGCTACTGACCGTTTCTGCATTTGAATGGAAACAGTACGATCAGTCGGTCGTAGACCTGATTGGCAAGAACACCAACACATTCGAAGAAACGATGGAAGTTCCTCCCACCGAGCAACCCCCGCCACCAGCCCCAACAGTACAGCAGCCTCAGGTGGTAGAGGTCCCTGATGAGGAAGAAATCAAAGATGACATCAAGGTGAATCTTGACGTCGAGGTGACTGAGGATACCAAGGTTGAAGAAATCGTGGTGCAGGCTGAAGAACCCAAGGAGGAAACAGACGAGATTTTCACTGTCGTTGAGGAATCAGCGACCCCCAAGGGTGGCATGCAGGCTTTCTACAAATATGTGTCGGACAAGATTAAGTATCCTGCACAAGCCAGGCGCATGGGCATTGAAGGAAAGGTGTTCGTGGAATTTGTGATCAACAAAGACGGATCACTTTCTGACGTAAGAGCCATTAAGGGAATTGGTGCAGGATGCGATGAAGAGGCGGTTCGTATTGTGCAGTCCGCACCCGCATGGAATCCAGGCAAGCAACGCGGTAAACCGGTTAAGCAGCGCTACACGCTCCCCATCATATTCAAGCTGGGCTAACCTGCTTTTTAAGAATAGTGAAACCCTCGCGATCCGCGAGGGTTTTTTTGTTTCACTGGATGGCAATAGGTGACATGGTCTCAAAGGCCTAAACGATCCAACCCATCACCAATCCCATAATGATAATCAGCCCGGACGGAATGCGAGTGAATGCCAGCAAAGCGAAGGTGCCTATGGTAAATCCATAAGTTGCGAAGTTGTTGTCAAGGGGCTGAAAAAGGAAGACCGCCGCTGCCGCCACCAGTCCCGCGCTGGCGGCAGTGATGCCTTCCAATGAGGCTCGTACAGCACGGTACTTTTTAATACTTTCCCAGAACCTGATAAGAAAGAATATCAAAAATGTACCGGGCAGGAAAATGCCTGCAGCCGAAAGCAGGGCACCGGCAAGTTGAGCTATCACTCCTTGACCTTCCATGGACAAAGCGCCGATGAAAGCACTAAATGCAAAAACCGGCCCCGGGATAGACTGCGCAATTGCATAGCCTGAGAGAAACTCCCTGGAAGTGAGATAGTGTTTCAATTCCACAAACTCGGTGTACAACAAAGGTGTGAGAACCTGCCCCCCTCCAAAGATCAGGCTGCCGTTGCGGTAGAAATTCTCAAACAACCGCACGGGAAGGAAATGAGTTATTCCTCCAAGTGCAGCAGCAACAATTAGAACACCACCCCACAAAATGAAATTAGCCCAACTGATCCTTATGGGTATCTTCTCCTCTTTGGGTTGCGCCTTGTATTTGAAGGCTGTCACGATACCCGACATGAGGATTGCGATAGGGTAATAAAACGGGGATCGGATAAAATACGAAAGCACTCCAGCCAAAATCATCAGGAAAATACCCGTCTTGGTGTGAACGGTCTTGATGCTCATCGTGTAAGCTGAATAGCTTACAAATCCTACTGCCATCGCAGGCACAAATCTTGTGAATTCCAATGAGACTCCCCTGCCCTGAAACTCCTCAATCAGCAAGGCCGCTGCGGTCATGATCAGAACCGCTGGCATCATCCATACCAGCAAAGTCAAATACGCAAGGTTGGGGCCTCCTATCCTATAACCAATTGCTGTGAGGGTCTGGGTAGAGGTGGGGCCGGGCAATACCTGGCATAAGGAATTGATCTCCATTAAATCATCCTCCGACAAATAATTTCTCTTAACTACCAGCACACGAAGAAAATGTGCGATGTGTGCCTGTGGGCCACCAAATGTGGTGACTGACAACATCATCACGTCTTTAAGGAAGACCAGGTATCGTACCCTTTGATACAAGTTTCTATGAGATTCCTTTAGACATGGTAAGAAACACTGCCCTTGACATCATGATTAGGCGGTTACACAGGGGGATGACACTATCATATTTCCAAATCAGGGGCGCTTTTAAAGCTAAAGATTTTTTTGGGTATTTTTACTCTCCGTCTGACCCTGATACCTGGATCGCAGTGCTAACTTCCGTGTCGCTTGTAAAACCGAAGGGAATAACAGACTTGAAACCAAATTAATAAATATGAAAAAAATCAATCGCCGCGATTTTGTGGTTGGCTCGCTCAAAGTTACCGCAGCCGCCGCACTGGGTTCTGCGCTTATGGAAAATGCAGAAGCCCATGCACCAGCTATGGAATTCTCGCAAGTTCCACTGCCTTATTCCTACCAGGCCCTGGAACCGCATATTGATGCAATGACCATGGAAATCCACTATACCAAGCATCATGCTGCGTACATAAAAAATGTCAATGAAGCCATTGCAGCTGAAAAAATATCGTTCACAAGTGACAAAGAGTTCTTTGCGAATGCTTCTAAGCTTTCAGCCAAGGCCAGAAATAATGGTGGGGGTGCCTGGAATCACAACTTCTTTTGGCAGTGTATGAAGGCTGGAGGCGGAGGCGCACCAGTTGGAAAAGTGGCAGACGCGCTTAACGCAACATTTGGCTCGATGGATAAATTCAAGGACTCCTTCGGACAGGCGGCTGCTGCACGATTTGGCTCAGGCTGGGCGTGGCTCGTGAATGACGGAGGTAAACTCAAGATTGGTTCAACTCCCAATCAGGACAACCCACTGATGGATGTCAGCGATTTGAAAGGTACCCCTGTTCTGGCCATTGATGTATGGGAGCACGCCTATTATCTGAAATATCAGAACCGCAGGGCCGAGTACATTACAAACTGGTGGAATGTGGTGAATTGGGAAGAAGTGGCCAAACGGCTCGCCTGAACCGAAGCATGCGTTCTCTTGCTATTGCTTCCTTCATGCTTTTGGTGACCAGTTCACTGCGGGCACAGGAACTTACCATGTATCGCTCTTTTGGGAGCGTCAGGTTTGAATACGCGAAGGATACCTCTGTGTATACCGTAAGCCCTAAGCAAGTCCTTACGATTCTGCATGATGACCCCGAGGCTTATAAGGCCTTTCATAAGGCTAAGAAGAATTATAATATCTCGGGCATTCTTGGATTTACAGGCGGGGTCCTTATTGTTTTTCCTGTAATAACAGCCATCGCCGGCGGTGAGCCCGAATGGGCACTTGCAGCAGGAGGTGCCGCCCTCATAGGCGCATCACTTCCATTTGGCTCAGCTTTCCGGCGCGATGCCCAGCGCGCCTTTGACCTCTACAATAAAAAGCATACTGCGTTTGTCCCCAGGGCAGAAGGATTCATTGGCGGAACAGGCATCGGCATCCGGTTGAAGTTTTGAAAACCAGAATTAATCACTGTGCATGTGAATCTTGGGAACAACTTCCAACTGAAAAAACCTGAAGCTGGTCATCGGCGATCCGATGTTCGGCGTTTAAATGACCCTGTACGCGGGGAGCTGCAATTCCCTTTCCAAAAGTCCTCGGCGAACGGAACCTCCTAATTTCGTCCCACCATCCCGCTTCAAGCATCAAATTCAATGTCATGGCTCCTCCTTCCACCATAACGGATTGAATGTTACGGTGCCAGAGATCCGAGAAAAGATCCGCCCAAAAGTTTCCTTCACCAAGCCTTACGAGAGTCAGATTCGGATGCTCTTCATGTTTTAGGAGATTGTAGCAAAATGTCGGTTGTGATCCATCAAAAAGATGGAGTCGTTCATTTAACCGCAGAAATCGATCAATTACAATCCGACACGGATTTCTCCCCGCACCTGTTCTCACATTCAATCGGGGATTGTCATGTTGAGCTGTTCTGGTTCCTACCAGGACACCATCCTCCTGTGCCCTCCATTGGTGTACCATATTCCTCGACCAGTTGTGACTGATCCATTTCGATTCCAGATTCTCCCGGGCAATAAACCCATCTGCAGTTTCGGCCCATTTCAAAATGATATAGGGGCGCTTTTTCTCCACGGCTGTAAAAAATCTTCGATTTAGATACCTGCCCTCGGCTGACAGTAATCCAACCTCTGTCGCAATACCTGCAGCAGCTATCATCGCGGCACCACCACCACGAACCGATGGGTTTGTATCCTTGTTGGAAATCACCACCCTTTTCACACCTTCACCAATAAGGCGATCGGCGCAAGGAGGAGTCTTACCATGGTGAGCGCAAGGTTCAAGGTTCACATAGACTGTTGAATTTCGGATAAGCTGATTATCGCGAACCGAATTAAGGGCATTGACTTCTGCATGAGGCCCGCCGTATTGTTGATGCCATCCTTCGCCTATGATGCGACCTTCACTTACAACTACACATCCTACAAGAGGATTGGGGGAAACACTGCCTTTTCCGAGCTCGGCAAGTTCGAATGCCCTCCGCATGAATTGCTCATCCATTGTCACACCGAAAGATACAATGAGAAATCAATAACAAGACGCATGAAACAAATTTGCTAGACTTGCAGGATATATGGGTGTTCATTCGAAATACCTGACACGTCAGATAGTGGAGAGCTTGACCATCGCGGAAACGAATGAAGGGAAGGAACTGATTGCAACCTGGTTATTGGAGCACCTTACTGGTCTTGAACGTGCTGATTTGTTGAAGGATACTGTGGTGGAGGTGGACGGTCGCAGACTCCGAACATTTGTTGACAGAATTAACAACGATGAGCCAATACAGTATGTGCTGGGCGAAGCATGGTTTTATGGGCGGAAATTCTATGTACATCGGGGCGTACTTATTCCGCGTCCAGAAACTGAGCTCATAGTAGACGAAGTAAAAGCCCATTTGTCAACAAGGACTTTAGCGGCAGAAATATTGGACATTGCAACTGGAAGTGGTTGTATTGCTGTTACGCTTGCGCTCGAAATTACACATGCGAATGTTCATGCAACAGATACCTCAGTGGTGGCCCTTGAACAAGCTAAACAAAATGCAATTGTCCTCAAGGCCGCAGTAAACTTTCACTTACATGACATATTGAGGGAACCTCTCCATTTTAAAGGATTACAAGTAATAGTCAGCAACCCTCCGTATGTCCGTTTTTCAGAACAATCTTCTATGAGTAGAAATGTTCTGGCCTTCGAACCTCCTGAAGCGCTGTTTGTGCCTGATGACGACCCTCTTTGCTTTCATCGTCATATAGCAATCAAGGCCCAGACAGCACTCTCACCGGGAGGCTTGTTGATAACCGAAATCAATGAAGTCCTTGGATCACAAACCGCGGAACTTTTCGAGAAGTCTGGTTATGTTCAGGTGCGAATCATTCATGATCTCACGGGCCGGGACCGCTTCGTCGCCGGCATTAAAGGTGATTGATCAGAACTTGAGCGTCATCATGAATAAGAAGTTTCGCTCTGCCTGTGGGTAGTAGTACGCAGCACCTGCATATGAATATCCATTTGAAGCATACATTACGTTCCCTATATTATTGAGCAGAAGGTTGAATCCCACTTCCTTCATCCCACCCGGCTTCCATTGATAAGAAAGTCGAATATCGTTTATGAAATAGCTCGGCAAGGTGAGTCTTTCGTTTTGATCGTTATCCAGATACTGCTTTCCCACATATTTGCTGAGAACGGTGGCCTGGAAATTTGAAACCGGGGTCCATGTCAGCTGGCTTCCGCCTATGAGTCCCGGAGAAAGAATGATGTTGGTGTCTTTTGTTACTGGCACGTTATTCTCCAGAACCACAAAGTTCCTGTTCTTATTTATGCTCCAGGTAAGATTGGCATTCCAGGTCCATTGACCGGAAATCCTGATGAGCCAGGAAAGTTCCATGCCGGTACGGTAACTCTTGCCAACATTTGCTCTAATGGGATATCCGGCGTTGTCCAACTGACCGGTCAGTACCAACTGGTCAGTATAGTTCATCAGGTAGTAGTTCATCTCCCAACCATAACGGGAGCCATTTCGCCTCCAGCCGAGCTCAAAATTGGCAAGCCTTTCAGGGCGGGGCTTAACCGTTCCGTCGATGTAGTCAGATCTGTTGGGCTCGCGATTGGCAATTGCATAAGAGGTGTATAACATGTCCCTGCCCGTGACCGCATAGTTCAACCCGGCTTTTGGATTGAAAAAATTGAATTGATCATTGACGTCGTAACTGGAAAGGTCATCCTTCGTACCCGACGTGCGGTATGTCACATGACGGTATTGTACATCAATAAAGCTGCTCAGCTTTCTGACAATATTGTAGCTCCACTTCGCATAAGTATTGAAATCATTCTTTTGTGCATTGCCATTATAGTAACGATACCGTATTGGTGTGTCACCTGCATATTGGGCCCAAATCACTTCACCAAAATGTTTTGCGTCAGCATATTGATTGTAAGCGCCGCCGAAAATAAAGGTACTTCGATCACCATTGTACTGAGCAGACCATGTGGCGCCGAAGAATTTATTGTCCAGCCACTTCCTCAGGATCACGTCACTGGATGTAAGCGTAGTGTCTTTCAGGACAATGTCAGGCAACCCTAGATCCTTGAACGCCGTATTCTGATGATACTCCTCATAGTAACCCCTTCCCCAGGTATAGTGAAGGGATAAATTGGTGGTCCAGAGTTTGCCCAATTGCTGCGAGACGTGTAGCTGGTAATGGTCCTGCTTATAATCATCCACCTGATTGTCATAGTAACGCACAATATTGCCATTGGCATCATAAATCGCCCCGGCATAGTTCATACGACGGTTCATAGCCATTGTGGCCGAATCCACGCCGTACCATGATTGATAGGTCTTTTCTGTGCCTCCAAAAGTAATGGCCTTGATCACCGTCTTCTTGCCGTAATAACCACCGCTCAGATAATATGAGCCGAGATCAGAAGAAGCTCTTTCAACATAGCCATCTGATGTAATCCTGGAAACTTTTGCATCAAATGCCCAATGGCCGTTAATAAGACCCGTGCCTGCGCGCAGTGTATTGCGGAAGGTGCGAAAGGAACCTGCAGAAGTAAGGATTTCAGCATAGGGTTCAGCCTGCAGTGAGTTGGTCTGAAGATTGACGGTACCCCCAAAAGCTCCGGCTCCATTGGTAGAAGTGCCCACACCTCGTTGTATTTGTATGCTCTGTGTGGAAGAAGCAACATCAGGAATATCTACCCAGAAGGTTCCCTGAGACTCGCTGTCATTGTATGGTATTCCGTTGATGGTGACGTTCACCCGTGTGGCATCGGATCCACGTATTCTGATCCCGGTATAACCAACTCCTGCACCTGCGTCGGATGTGGTGACAACAGACGGAGTCCAATTCACAATAAATGGAAGGTCCTGGCCAAAGTTCTGCTTTTGAATGGTCAGACGATTTACATTGGTAAACGTGGTGGGTGTGTGCTCATTCGCCCTCGTTGCCAATACCACCACTTCATCAGTTAATACACTTTGTTCCGTAAGAAGTATTTCAGTTTTAGAGTCGGAAGTGATGTTCAACGTGTCAAAGGCCGTTCTATACCCGAGAAAATTCACAACCAGGTAATACACACCTGCCTTTACCTTGTCAAACCTGAACATGCCGTACTCATCAGTAACCGCTGCCAGGCTTGTACCGGTGCATTGAACCGTTGCCCCGGCAAGGGCACGTTTTTCGTTGGCGTCCCTGACTATTCCCTGAATAGTGAACTGCGCCTGCGCACACCATGACCATCCCAGCAGGATAGTAATTGTCAGCATTCTTAACATTTAACTTATGGTTTAAACCAGCAGCACACAGGGGAATGAAGCTGCATATGATTTAACCTTGCCTCCCTTCGGCCGCATTACCGGCATCAGGTTCTATGGGTATGATCTCAGCCCGTTATTTTAAGGCACCCCTAATTCACTTCAAAGATAGAGTCTCATGGTTGAATAATTCAAACCATTTAGAGTCTTTTCAACAGGGAGGTCAATGAGCATGCCTCCTGCAGGGAATTGCGCAATTCAGCAATCTTAAGACGATCTTGTTTCATTGTGTCGCGGTACCGCAAAGTAACAGAATCGTCCGTCAAGGTTTGATGATCCACGGTGACACAAAAAGGCGTTCCGATTGCGTCCATCCTGCGATAGCGCTTTCCAATGGCATCCTTGTCCTCATAGAAGCATCGAAAGTCATATTTCAGGTCATCCATGATCTTTTCTGCCTTCTCAGGAAGGCCGTCCTTCTTCACCAGTGGGAGAATGGCTACTTTTTGCGGGGCCAGGGCCGGAGGGATAGACAACACTACCCTTTCACTTCCATCCTCGAGCTTCTCTTCCCGGTAGGCGTTTGAAAGCGTGGCAAGGAACATCCTGTCAAGACCAATCGAGGTTTCAATCACATAAGGGATGTAGCTCTGGTTATCCTCAGGGTCAAAATACTGGATCTTCTTGCCGGAGTACTTCTCATGACTTTTCAGGTCGAAATCAGTGCGGGAATGAATTCCCTCTAGTTCCTTAAACCCCATGGGGAAATTGAATTGAATATCACAAGCGGCATTAGCGTAATGCGCAAGATTGAGGTGATCATGGAATCGATAGTTCTGCATTCCAAATCCAAGCGCATGGTGCCAACGCATCCGCTTTTCTTTCCAATACTCATACCACTTCAGTTCTTCGCCAGGCTTCACAAAGAACTGCATTTCCATTTGCTCGAATTCCCGCATGCGGAAAATGAACTGACGGGCTATGATTTCGTTACGAAAGGCTTTCCCAATCTGTGCGATCCCGAAAGGAATTTTCATCCGCCCTGTTTTCTGCACGTTGAGGAAATTGACAAATATCCCCTGTGCCGTTTCAGGGCGGAGGTAAATCTTGTTGGCATCCTCTGCAATCGATCCCATATCCGTAGAAAACATGAGATTAAACTGACGGACATCTGTCCAATTGCGTGTGCCTGAAACCGGGTCAGTTATCTCAAGATCCAGCACCAGCTGTTTCAATGCAGCCATGTCATTTGCGTTCATGGCATGCTGCAGTCTCACATTGGATTCACTGATTTTGGATTGGTATTCAAGTACCCTGGGGTTTGTTGACAGAAACATTTCCCTGTTGAACGACTCGCCAAAACGCTTGGCCGCCTTCTCAACCTCCTTCTCAATTTTATCCTCTATCCTTGTAATAGCCTCCTCCACCAGTACGTCTGCCCTGTACCGCTTTTTGGAGTCACGGTTATCGATCATGGGATCGTTAAAGGCATCCACATGGCCTGAGGCTTTCCAGGTGGTGGGATGCATGAAAATTGCAGCGTCGATCCCGACAATATTCGAATGCAACTGAGTCATGAAACGCCACCAGTATTCCTTGATGTTGTTTTTCAATTCAACTCCGTTCTGGCCGTAGTCATAGACTGCGCCAAGGCCATCATAGATTTCACTGGAAGGGAATACAAAGCCATACTCCTTGGCATGAGAGACGACTTTCTTCAAAATATTTTCATCCTGTTGCGCCATAGGGGGGCAAAGATAAGGGCTTTTCCTTTTCAGTCAGAAGACAGGGAATCTTAGGACACCAGCTTTGGTCTGGATGGGAGGTTTAAAGTGAAAGATGTTCCTTCACCTACAGCAGACTTCAAATCAATGGTTCCACCAAGCCGGGCAATTGCTTCCTTGACAATATAAAGTCCCAGACCGCTTCCCTTTGAATTTGCCGATGCACGATAAAACATGTCAAATACTTTTTCCTGATAAGCCGATGCGATACCTACGCCATTGTCCTTAACCACCAACCTGCATCCATCCGGGTAAGCTTGAGCTTCTATTTGAATCCAGGACTCCGGTTTGGAAGGGTCCCTGTAAATAATAGCATTTGAAATCAGATTGTAGAGTACCATTTGCAGCCTTGTACGGTCGGTATGCAGTGCGACATGTTCATCAATAAAATTCCTGGTTACAAGGGAAGAAGCGCCTTCCAAAAACCCCAGCATCTCGACAATTTCATCCACCAATCGCCGGAGATTAACGTCTTCGTACAAAAGCTCAGAACGGGCATTTCGGGAAAAATTGATGATATCCCGGATAAAATGTTCCAGTTTATCTATCCGCCCTTTCATCAATTCGAGATACTGCTTGTTTTCGTTAAGATCTGTGGCCCGTTCAGATAATTGGATCAGTCCTGAAATGGAACTAAGTGGAGCCCTCAAGTCGTGCGAAACACTGTAAACAAACCGATCCAGCTCAGCATTTACCTTTCCAAGCTCATCGTTCTTTTCATTGATTTTTTTCCTTGAATAGTAATTGAGTTGGTTGAGAAAGAAAATCACCACAAAACTCATTGCGAATGCAAT
>JBDHXU010000082.1:0-13373 GCA_039810905.1 Cyclobacteriaceae bacterium
CCTGTTATGACTTAAATCAGTTTTCTAATATGCGTTGAAGCATAAAGTGACTAACTTAACCACCTCTACCTTCACGCAACCAAACCAATTAAAAAAACTATGAAAAAAGAACTTATAACAGCAGTGATGTTTGGCTTTCTGATCGGCTGCGCGCCCGAAAAACCAAAGAATGTGGAAGATCTGCCCTCGCAGCCAAGCACCTCAGCTCCTGAAGCTGTGCTGACAGACCCAACCAAAGGCATCGGGGCAGTGAAGAATGTCACATTAAAATCTCCGCTGGAAAAAGAACGCATAGACAGGGGTTTGGCCATTTACGAAATGAAGTGTCAGGCCTGCCATAAACTGGATGATCAGCGGGTCGTGGGACCGGGATGGCACGGTGTTACCGAAAGAAGGAAGCCGGAGTGGATCATGAATATGGTAACCAATACCGATGTCATGCTGGACAAAGATGCCGAGGCGCAAAAACTCCTCGAATTGTGTCTTACAAGGATGCCCAATCAAAACATCTCCATCGGTGATGCACGGGACATCCTGGAGTTCATGAGGCACAATGATGGACAAAAATGATTCCTTTTAACAACCGCCCATATATGAAAATGTTTATAAAAGTCCTCGCTCTAATCAGCGTGGCATTCACAATTGTCATGGTCGACAGTTGTAAACCCAAAGGCCCGCAAGAGGCCGTGACCGGCAACGCCGCTGCCAAAGTGTACGTTGCACCGGGCAAGTATGACGAATTCTATAACATCGTATCAGGTGGATTCAATGGTCAGATGGGAATCTATGGTTTGCCTTCCGGCCGATTGTTCCGCATCCTTCCTGTCTTCTCCCAGTTCCCTGAAAATGGCTGGGGCTTCAGCGAGGAAACCAAACCGATGTTGAATACATCACATGGTTTCGTACCCTGGGATGACCTTCACCACATTGCATTGTCTGTGACCAACGGCGTGCATGACGGCCGCTGGGCATTCGGTAATGCCAATAACACACCACGGGTTGCCCGTGTAAGCCTCAAAACATTCACTACTCAGGAAATTCTGGAGTTGCCCAACAGCAGTGGTAACCACTCTTCACCTTTCATTACAGAAAATTCCGAATATATCGTTGCCGGTACCCGCTTTAGCACTCCTATTGGCGACAAGACTGATGTTCCCATCAGTTCATACAAAAAGAACTTCAGGGGCACAGTGAGCTTTATCAGCATTGACAAGGAGAGCGGAAACATGAAGATCGCCTTCCAGCTTCTTACCCCCGGGTTTAACTTTGACCTGTCCCGCGCCGGCAAAGGCCCGTCACACGGTTGGTTCTTCTTCAGCTGCTATAACACCGAGCAGGCTTATACGCTCCTTGAAGTGAATGCTTCACAAAAGGACAAGGACTACATCATGGCCGTGAACTGGAAGAAAGCCGAGGAATATCTTGCACAGGGCAAAGGCAAGAAGGTGAAAGCAAAATATGCACATAACACTTTCGATGAGAAGACCCATATGGCCACTTCTACCATCATGGATGAAGTGATGACCCTGGATCCTTCTGAATTGAAAGACATTGTCTACTTCATACCTTGCCCCAAGTCACCGCATGGATGTGATACTGATCCTTCAGGTGAGTATATTGTTGGAAGCGGCAAGCTTGCAGCATTAATCCCTGTGTTCTCATTCACGAAAATCCAGCAGGCCATTGCCAACAAGGATTTCGAAGGTGACTTTGCAGGAATCCCCGTTATTAAATATGAATCTGCTCTGCACGGCGAAGTGAAGAAGCCAGGCCTTGGCCCGCTCCACACTGAATTCGATGCCAACGGAAATGCCTATACATCATTCTTCGTTTCTTCCGAGATCGTGAAGTGGAATGTGAAATCACTTCAGGTACTGGATCGTGTTCCTACTTATTATTCCATCGGTCACCTTTGCGTTCCTGGTGGCCCCACAGCAAAGCCCTGGGGTAAATATGTGATCGCCTACAACAAGATCACCAAAGACCGCTACCTGCCGACGGGCCCCGAGCTGACCCAGTCAGCCCAGTTGTATGACATCTCTGGTGACAAGATGCAGCTCCTGCTCGACTTCCCGACCACAGGTGAGCCGCACTATGCAGAAGCTATTCCTGCCAGCCTGATTACACCCAATTCAGTTAAATTCTACAAGATTGAAGAAAATGCCAACCCTTATGTGGCAAAAGGTGAGAAGGAGGCCAAAGTGGAAAGGAAAGGGAATCAGATTCACGTGTATCTGACTGCCATCCGTTCTCACTTTACTCCTGACAATATCGAAGGTGTGATGTTGGGAGACGAGGTTTATTTCCATGTAACAAACCTTGAGCAGGACTGGGATATTCCGCATGGATTGGCCGTCAAAGGCGCTCTCAATGCTGAGATCCTGATCATGCCGGGCGAAACACAGACACTCAAGTGGAAGCCGGACGCAGTAGGAGTATTCCCGTTCTATTGCACAGACTTCTGCTCGGCACTGCACCAGGAAATGCAGGGATACATCAGGGTATCCGCTCCTGGAAGCAAAGTTCCTCTCAAGTTCTCGACCGGCAAGATCGAGGATGAAGGAACCGGAGCGAAGTAACCTGTTTTCAATTCATAGTTTACAGGGAAAAAGGGGCGTCTTTCGGTACCAGTTATCGGAAGCGCCCTTTTGATAAGAAACCCACTAAAGAGAATTTTATGCATCCAGTTTCGCGTTTGTTGGTAGCCCTCGCCGCATTGATGCTCGTGTCCGCATACTTCGTGCCGCTATGGCAGATTCTGATGTGGGCGCCTCAGTATCCGGAAGGGCTGGAGATGAAGATATGGATCAATACACTTTCTGGTGATGTCAAAATCATCAGCGCCCTGAACCACTACATTGGCATGCGCCATATCGAAGTGGGAATGTTTCCCGAGTTCAACTACATGATCTACATCGTAGGCTTTATTATCGCATTTGGACTTATAACGGCCCTTCTGAACAAACGGGTCCTGGGCTACGGTTTCTTTGTTCTGCTGATGGCAGCAGCCATTGGAGCATTGGTGGACTTCTATATGTGGGGTTATGACTATGGCCATAACCTTAATCCCGACGCACCGATCAAAATTGAAGGAATGGCCTATCAACCACCCCTGATCGGTACGAAGGTGCTGCTGAATTTCACCGCGTTCTCAGGCCCCGATATCGGCGGATGGATATTCATCAGCTCCGGGCTGATTATGATGGCAGTTGTGATATTGGAGTGGAGACGAGCGAGAAGAGCTGTATGAGACTCTTAAGCCTGGTCGCCCTGGTTCTCTTGATGGCATCCTGTTCAACCGAACCGGAGCCGCTTATCTATGGCAAAGACCAGTGCGAGTTCTGCAAAATGACGCTGATGGACAATCACTTTGGCGCCGAGCTGGTGACCCACACCGGCAAGGTTCATAAGTTTGACGACATCCGCTGCCTTCTGGATTTCTATCACCAGGGTGAAAACCCGCATGAGCAATATGCCCACCGGCTCGTGGTGGATTACAACCACCCCGGACAACTGATTTCTGCAGTTGACGCCTATTATATCAAGGCCGACACGCTTCGGGCGCCAATGGACAGCAAGCTTGCTGCATTCAGCACCGAGGAAGACATGAGGGCGTTTAAGAAGAGATGGTCTGGAATCTACATGGCCTGGGGGGAAGTGGTCGCCCAATTCAAATGAGAGCCTTTCTCCTTTTCTGCCTTTTACCACTGTCCGCATGGGCAGGCGTGATTCGTGTGGAAAACGGAAGGACTATCCGACAGGCGGTTGAAATGGCACAGCCCGGCGACAGCATCCTGATCGCAAAGGGAGTATACCGGGAAGGCAATTTGATCATAAAGAAACCCCTGACCCTCGTAGGTATTGACTACCCTGTACTTGACGGGGAGAATAAATATGAGATCCTCACCATCACCGGGCCGGATGTCACAATTACGGGATTGAAGTTCATCAACACGGGTACCGCCAGTATCGAAGACATCGCTGCCATCAAAGCTTTGGATGTAACACACCTTCGGGTGATCCGAAACAAATTTGAGAACGCATTTTTCGGCATCTACTTTGCCAATTCCAACAACTCCTGGGTTCAGGAGAACATCCTGTTAAGTGAAGGTAAATCCGACAGTCAGACCGGCAACGGAATTCACATGTGGAAATGCGACCACATGACGATTGAGAAGAATGAGATTCACGGTCACCGGGATGGGATCTATTTTGAGTTTGTGACAAAATCCAGGGTAGCTGAAAACTTCTCGCATGAGAATCAGCGCTACGGCCTTCATTTCATGTTCTCCCACGACGACGAATATGAATCGAATATTTTCAGGAACAATGGAGCCGGTGTCGCGGTGATGTATTCGAATGGTGTAAAGATGAAGGGGAACCACTTTGAGGAAAACAGCGGCAATTCATCCTATGGTTTGCTCCTGAAGGACATTGCCGACAGTCACATCGGGGACAACATCTTTCGTAACAACTCCATCGGAATCTATATGGAAGGATGCAGCCGCGGTGAATTCGTCCACAATACATTCTCAGGCAATGGATGGGCACTCAGGGTGCAGGCCAGCTGCGACGCCAACACGTTCACGCGCAATGGATTCTTCGCCAATTCATTTGATGTGGCAACCAATGGATCTATTTCATTGAATGACATCCATCACAATTACTGGGACAAATATGAAGGCTATGACCTGAACAAGGACGGGGTAGGAGACATCCCGTTCCGACCGGTAAGTCTGTATGGCATGGTGGTGGAGAAGATGCCGATCTCGATTGTCCTGTGGAGGAGTATCCTTGTCCTTCTGCTGGACCGCACAGAGAAGATCCTCCCGGCTGTTACGCCAGAAAACCTGGTCGACAAAACACCCCTGATGAAGTTTGATAAGACTAAGAGTGACCTGATTACCGAAACTCCCTGAAGTGCTGTATGATTACCGTGAGAGGACTATATAAGAAGTTTGGCAAGTTGGAGGCGCTCTCCAATCTCTATCTTGACTTTGAGAAGGGAAAGTCTTATGCCGTTATCGGACCAAATGGATCAGGTAAAACGACGTTGATCAAATCAATACTGGGCCTGGTGATTCCGGATACGGGTCAGCTTCAATGTGAAGGCACCAGCATTCTCAATCACTGGCATTATCGGGAGAAGATCGGTTACATGCCGCAGTTTGCAACGTTCCCGAATCATCTGAAAGTGGGCCAGCTCATGGAGATGATGAAAGACCTCCGTCCCGGACATTATGTGCTGGACGAAGAATTGATTCAGGCCTACCAGCTGTCTGATATTTCCAACAAGCGGTTCTACACCCTGTCGGGAGGTACGCGGCAAAAGGTCAGTGCAGCCCTGGCATTTCTGTTTTCACCGCCCATCCTCATTCTTGATGAGCCCACGGCCGGGCTGGATCCATACGCAGTAGAGATTCTCAAGAGCAAAATCCTGAATGAACGGACTTCCGAAAAGTTGTTCATGATCACCTCGCATATCATGAGCGAGCTGGAAGAACTTACCTCTGAAGTCGCTTACCTGGAGTCGGGTAAACTCAGGTATGCCGGCAGCATTGAAGACCTGAAATCCTCGACGCGCCAGGCAAGACTTGGAAAAGCGATTGTGGCGATGCTGCAGGGTCAAACTGAAGGGACAACGGCATGATACGTGTAGGCAAACATATTGTCCAGGATCTGATGCGGAACCGCTTCATTCTCGCATACACAGGATTGCTGCTGATTCTTTCTGTCAGTATGTTCAGTCTCGACAGCGATCCTGGCAAAGCAACGCTATCCTTGTTGAATCTTGTTTTGATGGTGGTGCCGCTGGTAAGCATCATCTTCACTACCATCTATTTCTTCAATTCCTACGAATTTATTGAGCTGCTGCTTTCCCAACCCATCAATCGCAAAGTGGTATTCTTCAGTGAAGTGGTGTCATTGTCGGCGGCATTGGGTATGGCTTTCATGATCGGCGTTGGGTTACCGCTGCTCATCCTGAATCCCGGCGGTGCGACCGGGTATATGATACTGGCCGGGCTCCTTTTGACCTGGGTTTTTGTGTCGCTGGCGTTTGTGGCGGCATTGAGCACCCGCGACAAGGCCAAGGGAATCGGACTCACGCTTCTGTTCTGGTTTTATTTCGAACTCATTTACGATGGATTCCTGCTGTATATCATCTATGCGTTCAGCGATTATCCGCTGGAAAAAGTGACGCTCACCCTGACGGCGCTCAATCCGGTCGATCTCGCCCGTATCCTTATCCTTCTCAAGCTGGATATCTCAGCACTGATGGGCTACACAGGAGCATTTTATCAAAATTTCTTTGGTTCAAGCCAGGGGGTACTGGTGGTTGGAGTATTGTTGATTCTGTGGGCGGTGGCACCTGTACTGCTGGCCTGGCGCAAATTCAGCAGAAAAGACATATGAAAATCAATTGCATCTCTTCAACCTTATTTAACCTACCTGTTATGAAAAACAAACTCTTCCTCTTGCTGGTCTGCCTGATTTGGGCATGCAGCAATCCTCAGCAAACTTCTGAATCAACTGCTACCAACGAGCCCGCTGATGGCGGACAATCAACTGTAGTGGATAATGAGTCTGCCAAGAATGTGGTGGGTGTGGCAGTCAGCTCACCCGATCATACTACGCTGGTCACTGCTGTCAAGGCTGCCGAACTGGTGGATGCTTTATCCAATGCAGGCCCTTTTACGGTTTTTGCTCCAACCAATGATGCATTCAACAAACTTCCTGCAGGTACAGTTGAAAATCTTCTTAAGCCTGAATCAAAGGAAGCCCTCCAGAATATTCTGCAATACCACGTAGCGGTAGCGGTCTACAGGCCGGAAAGTTTCCAGGATGGCCAGGTGCTGAACATGGTAAACGGTGACAACGCCAACATCACTGTGAAAGATGGAAAGGTGCAGATCAATGGCGCCAATATTGTGGCATCTATCCCTGCATCCAATGGCATCGTGCATGTTATCGATGCAGTTATTCTGCCTCCGAAGAAGTAATTACTGAATCAATTGCACCAGCCTCCGGATCGCCTCCTGGTTGGCGGGTGCATGGATGGTCTCAACCACGCCTTGCTTTTCACGCGTGGTCAGTCGCCAGCTCAATGACGCACGGGCATTGTGCTGGCGAATGCTGTCCATCTGCTGCAGAATGGTCACATAGCTGGTGGGCATGTATTGAATGTCCACCCGCTCGATAGAACCCTTGAACCACGAACGGGCGTAACCCAGCAAGTCGTCATTGGTGATGTCCTGAAAGTTCTCAAAGTTGTTGTAGACGCTTGAAATGGGCTGAGTGAAGGCGTCGATAATGTCGTTGTTTTGCTGTGGGCTTACAGGAGTAAGTTTGGGAGAATCCCGTATGGACACAATCACAATCCCGGCAGTGTTGGCTGCTATCCAATCACGGAAAGGATAAATAAACCGCACGGCATCAGCAATTCCGAAGTTGTCTGAGATGCCCGCATCCATGATCTGAATGGGTGGATCCGTCGGTAAAGTGGTGTTGGGCGTAATGTAAGGGAACGTTGCACTCATTCGCAGAGCAGTAAGGAACCTGAGATTGGGTCCGCCTCTTTCCCTGAACATTTCCTGGAAGTCCACACCGCCCTGTTTGGAATTGGCATAGTGAGGAAAATTGAGCAGACCGGCATTGAGGTAGGCAACCGGCTGGGGAGAGATGTAAAGTTTACGCCCGTCATTAACAATGGTGGGTGAGAAGATGATCATGGGAACCTGTGCCTTCATTTCCGGCTCACGGTAGCCGGAGATGGATTTGTCCATCAGGCCTTCCGTGTCAAGATTGAGTTGCTCTTCAAATGTGAAGCCACGGTCTCTCGCATAGCGCTGACCTCCGGCCTCGAACTTGGTGAAGCCCACAAACAGATCGTTGGCCAGCAAACTGAAGATGAGGGGATTGAGGTTGTCGGTGGCAATCTTGTGGCGGTGTTCGGCGGCATAGGGATCAATCTTTTCGCCCAACCGGTGCCGGAGTATTACTTCGCGGAAGTAAGAAGCACCAATGAGTCCTCCTGATGCGCCGGTGATAAGAATGGCCTGGTTCATGAGCCTGCCATGACTGAGGCTGTCGGCCTGCTGAAGTGCAGCCATGGTCCATAGGGCCGCTCGTTTGCCGCCGCCACTGGCACATATGAATACCATCTTCGGAGCGGGTTGCCCCTCAAATTTCTTCTTCCAGTTTTCAAGGATATTCAGCGTGTGGATTTCAGACGCTTTCACATGAGCACTGTCATTCAGCTGACTGATGGTTTCGGGAGAATAGGCTACAGGCGATTCACTATAGTTCAGCCCGAAAGCCTGGTACTTGCGGGTAAGGACTCCTTCACCGACGAGGTAGTTGAAGAACAGGAACAGAACAATGAAGACAGAAACAGACCAACCCCCAAACCAGTAGGAGAACGCTCCTGAAAGCATAACCATGATGGTCAGGAAAATCATGAAGCTGGCAGCCGCGGGTAACTGAAAGGCAGGGTAGTCTTTGAAAATCCCCAGTGTGAGTACCAGTGCGAAGATGAACAGTTCGATGACGACCAGGTTGAACTGGTTCTGGTCAAACACCTGCACGATGGCGCTCTTGTCGTAGAAGTCGCGCTCCTCAGGCACCACCTTCTTAAAACGTAAACTGAAGTCAAGGTAATTGTCAACCCTGACCTGTTTTCGCTTTACGATGTCAAGCTTCTTCATTACGCTGGCACGCGTAACCGTCACACTCTTCTTCAGCCGGTCGTCGAGGCGGCAGACCATGTATTTGAAAATATCTTTTTGAGTGAGAAGGAAGTAGATATGAAGAACGCCCCCCATGGCGATAAAGCCGCAAAAGAACCCGGCCAGATCCATGGCGAGTTCCGTAGTCGTGGTATACTCGTTGTTGATCTGGAAGGTGATGATTTGATAGAGATAGATGGCAAGAAAAATCAGGGGAAAGATGCTGTTATTCAGGCTGTATTTGGTGAAGGGTCTGGACAAAGCACCAACGAATGAAAAGCGATGCCCGTCGGAGATGTAGCACGTGATGTGATACGCCATGGTAAACCCTGAGGTCAGCGCCCCCATGATGAAGAAACTGGTGAAGCTCACCTCATTCAAATATTCCGGATCGAGGAACAAATAGGGGATGCCGAGGTATTTGCCGAAGTTGCCGGTAACCATGGCGACCAGAATGATCCATGAGAGGAGAAGGACGTGGTTTCGCTTCAGGTCGTTGATGAAAAGCTGAACAGGAAAGGAATAGAAAATGGACTCAACGATCCTCGAAAGCCTCGCCATAGAGAATTATATAATCTTTGAAGATAGGGGATAAATTGCTGATTTCTAATTTATGATTGTTGATTCCGGCCGTGAGACAATCCGTTTCCCCGCAGCGTCTCCTTCAGGGTCTGCACACCGCAGAGTCCCCTCACGGGAGACTCTGCGAGGAAAGGAAAGTCGCCATCAATGACTTTCAGAAACCCCTTTTCCAACCCAGGGACTTTTCTATGATTTCTAATTTAGGATTGTTGATTCCTTCAGTAAACCAATTAACAATCGCCAATCAGAAATTAACAATCATTTCGTAAATAGTGGCAGGAATCAAATCCTTGGATCCTCGTCCCTACATCATCTATCGATCTTCCGCCGGGTCTGGTAAAACCCGCACACTGGCGAAGGAGTTTTTGTTGCTCGCGCTCAGCAGCGAACCCGGCTACCTCAAGCATATCCTCGCGGTCACCTTCACCAATAAAGCTACGCAGGAGATGAAGGACCGCATTGTGCAGTACCTGGCTGACTTCAGGGACGGCAGGCATAACAACCTTCGCGATGAGTTGCTCAAGGAGCTAGGTATGGATGAACATGCGCTTAAACGCAAGAGCGAGGAAGTCCTGTCCACCATTTTGCACGAGTACTCATCCTTTGCCGTCAGTACCATTGATGCCTTCTTCCAGCGGGTGATACGGTCATTTACGAGAGAGGCCGGACTGCTCGGTAACTTCAGGCTGGAGGTGGATTATGATATTGTATTGGATGAAGTGATCGCTCAACTGCTTGACGAACTGGGCAGCGATGCACAGCTGACCGAGTGGATGATCCAATTCTCCTCGAGGAAGCTTCAGGACGGCGAAAACTGGAATGTGGCCAGGACGCTGAAGAGCTTCGCCATGGAAATCATGAAGGAGCAGTTCAAGGAGATTGAAGAAGAGGTGTTGAAAGCCACGCCGGAAAGACATGTGGCGGTGAGGAAGCTCCTGGAAAAGGAGTCAGGGGAGTTCATGAAGGCCATGAGCGGAATGGCGAGCCGCGCCATGGCTATTATTGAAGCCAACGGCTTGACGAGGGATGATTTCAAAGGTAAGGACAGAGGTACAGTTTTTAAATATTTCAGGGAGTTTGCCGCAGGCGCGTATGTAGACAGTTCCAATTCTACCATGCAAAGCGCAATTGCCGGTCCGGGAGAATGGATGGACAAGAAGTCATTGAAATACAAGCAGCTTCTGGAGATAGCGGACAAAGAGCTGAGGCCCATTCTCCTCGAGATGGTCGACTACGAGCGGACCCACGGTCCAGGCTGGCATGCCGCAACAGCCATACTGGAAAACTACTATTCCTACGGCCTCATATCGGACATCACCAGAAAGCTCCAGTCCTACAAGGAGGAGAATAACCTCATGCTGCTGGTAGATGCTTCCAAATTCCTCAATGGCATCATCAGACAAAGCGATACACCCTTTGTGTATGAAAAGGTGGGATCCTACTTCCAGAACTTTCTCATCGACGAGTTTCAGGACACCAGCAGCCTGCAGTGGAAGAACTTTCATCCGTTGCTGAAGGAAGCCGGCGACCAGGGAAAGCTCAACCTCATAGTTGGCGATGTGAAGCAATCCATTTACCGCTGGCGCGGAGGTGATCTTTCACTGCTTCAATCTTCGGTGCCCGACCAGTTTGGCGCCGGGCAGGTGGATATCCGCAAACTGAACAGAAACTTCCGCAGCGGCGGGAGAGTGGTTTCGTTCAATAATAAGTTCTTCTCTTCGGCGGCGTCTCTGCTGTCGATAACGCTCAATCATCCGCTTCCCGCGGAAGTATATGCCGATGTGGCACAGGAGGTATTTTATCCCGAAACTTCAGGCTTCGTTCAGGCAGCCTTTCTCGATCGCGGGGAAGATGACCTATGGAAGAAGAAAGTGCTGGATGAACTTCCCAGGATTTTCGAAAGGCTTCAGGACCAGGGGGTGCCACTTAGAGACATCGCCATCCTTGTCCGTCGCAATGATGAAGGACAGGAAGTGGCCAACCACCTGCTTCGGCTGCAGGGACTCGCTGAACGCAAGCGCAGCAAGTACAAGTACAAAGTGGTCTCCAACGAGTCCCTGCGCGTGGATGGTTCCTACACCGTCGGGCTCTTGCTGGCGGCGCTTCGATACCTTCACAACCCCGATGACGCTGTGGCAAGAGGGCATCTTGCCTACGAGGTTACTGGCGGGCAGCAGCTCGACACACTCTTCGCGAAGGCACGGCACCGCAAACTGGATGAAGTGCTGCCCGAAGAGTTCCTCAGGCAACAACCTCATCTCCGCAGGCTGTCGGTATTCGAGTTGACGGAAGAACTGATCAGGATATTCCAACTGTCGGTACACACCACGGAAATTTCCTATCTGCAGGCGTTCCAGGACATCACGCTGGAATTCTCTTCTCGTGAGAAGACCGACCTGGGTACTTTCCTGGAATGGTGGGACAGTATCAAGGTGGACAAGAAATCCATTAAAGTATCTGACGGCGGAGATGCCGCCACTATCCTTACCATTCACAAAGCCAAAGGCCTGCAGTTTCGGTATGTGATCATACCCTTCTGCAATTGGCGCATGCAGCACGAGCACCAGTCCAATATGTTGTGGGTGCAACCGAAAGAAGAATCCCTTGCAGGCCTGGGACATGTCGCGGTCCGGTATGGATCTGATCTGGCGAAAACGTCTTTCCGGGAAGAATATGAACTGGAAAAAGTGAAGGTGAACCTGGACAACCTCAATTTATTATATGTGGCCTTCACACGTGCGGAGGCAGGACTGATGGTGTTTGCACCACGGCCTTCTGATCCCGACAAGGGCAACATCAGCAGTGTCAATGACCTGATGTATGCCGTACTGAACCAGCCGCCACTTTCTCCAACCTTCGATGGGGTAACTTTCCAGTCAGGAAGTCTGGAGGAGGGATTGATGGTGAAAGAGAGCGCAGAAGCCCTTGAGACCATTCAACTGGATCGATACCACTCCTGCGACTGGAGAAAGAAGCTGGTCATCAAGAGGGAAGGAGCTGAATTCTTTGAAGACGAAATATCGGAGGCCAGGACGAAGATCAACCGCGGTATCATGGTCCATCGAGTGCTCTCCATGATCCGCCATCAGTCAGATGCAGAACCAGCGCTGGACAGTTTCTTCCTTGGGATCACGCTCCTGCCGGAGGAGCAAAAAGACATCCGCGACAAGGTGATGTCGGTGGTGCAACATCCGCGGATTGGCCACTGGTACGGAAAGGAATGGGATGTCCGCAATGAAGCCCTGGTGTTGCTGCCGGGGGGAGGCCAGAAGCGCATGGACCGGCTCATGGTGGGCAAGAAGCAGACGATTGTCGTGGATTATAAAACAGGATCAAGAAAGGCGGCCGACCGTTCCCAGGTGGAACAGTACGCCGGCGTACTGGCAAGAATGGGATATCCTGCTGTGACGGCTTATCTGCTTTACCTCGACGATATGCATGTGGAAGAAGTGGTTCGCAACACAACGCTGGGACTTTTCTGATGAATCCATTTTTGAAAGAACTGGCAGAGAAGATGGTGAAAGAGCGGATTTCGCTCGACGAACTCACTTTCATTTTTCCCAATCGGAGGGCGGCATTGTATTTTGAACACCACCTTGCGCAAAGCCTTGAAAAACCAAAGTGGGCGCCGCGGCTCTTCAGCATTGAAGAGTATTTCAAAAAGGAAAGCAAACTGCTCGAGCCGGACAGGCTGACTCTCATCTACAGACTTCACCAGGTCTACAACGAGACACTGAAGCGCCAAGAGGCCTTTGACCGTTTTTATTTCTGGGGCGACATGTTGCTGCGCGATTTTGATGAGCTGGACAAGTACATGGTCAACGCGTCCCATCTGTTCAGGGATCTGAGCAAGATCAAGGAACTCGATGAAGTGTTTGACTACCTCACCGACGAACAAAAGACCTTCCTCAAAAACTTCTGGATACACTTCAGTGAGAAAGAATCCAATACAAAGGATGCGTTTCTGTTGTTGTGGCAGAAGCTTCCGAAAATATATTCAGATTACACGAAAGGACTCCGCAAGGACGGGATGGGCTACGAGGGCATGATTCACCGGGAGGTGGC
>JBDHXU010000083.1:0-13220 GCA_039810905.1 Cyclobacteriaceae bacterium
GGTTCAGACTAGGTTCAGACTCGGTCAGTCTAGGTTAGACCTTACATTGTGACCCACTGCCGCGGCGGGGTTCCCCTTGATCAAGAAATCACCCGAAAATATCCCAGGACTGTTCGCGCATATAGTGCTTCTGCAAGATTACTTACTTCAAAAAAGGCACGCGTTGCGCGCCGCTGACAGACTACGGAGTTGCAGGCTCTTAACTGGTAGGATCTGAGCCACGACGGGATTACCCTCAATCAACAAATCGCCAAATCAACAAATCTTCAAATGAAAGAGCCGGGGATGAGATTTGAACTCACGACCTGCTGATTACGAATCAGCTGCTCTACCCCTGAGCTACCCCGGCTTGCTGGAAAAGAATAGAAGACAACAATCGCTATTTGTCGATGACAACGACCGGTCAAAAATAGTGGCAAAAAATCTATATTGCCTCCGATGCTGTCGAAAAAGTGCAAATATGCCATCCATGCACTGGTTTACCTCGCCGAACGATATCAGCAGGGCCCGGTTCACATCCAGGATATCGCAGAAAGTCAACACATCCCTAAGAAGTTTCTGGAAGCCATCCTCCTCGAACTGAAGAACTCCAAAATCCTTCACAGCAAGAAGGGGAAGGGAGGAGGGTATTATTTATATAAATCACCCGAAGACGTTAGTCTCGTTGAAATTATCCGATTGATGGAAGGGGCCATTTCTCTACTGCCCTGTGTATCCATCAACTACTACGAACCCTGCGAGGAATGCCGCGATGAAAAGACCTGCGGAATCCGCGACGCTTTCTCCATAGTACGTGACGAAACCCTCAGGGTTCTGTCCGGCAGCACCTTGGCCCAAATTGTCAAAAGAGAGCGCGAATTAGGCAAAAAATAGCTTTAATGTTAATTCTACAAAATTAGTAGACTTTAACTATGTTTGTTACCCTAAACCCATTCAGTCATGAGCTTACACTTAGGAGACGTAGCGCCTGATTTTGCGGCGGACACCACAGAAGGCAAGATTCAGTTTCACAATTACCTTGGGAATTCCTGGGGTGTTTTGTTTTCACACCCTGCAGATTTCACACCGGTCTGTACCACCGAACTGGGTGCAGTAGCCAAACTCAGACATGAATTCGACAAGCGCAATGTAAAAGTGATGGCGTTGAGTGTCGATCCTGTTGAATCTCATCGCGAGTGGATTGGCGATATCAATGAGACACAGCACACACACGTAAACTTTCCGATCATCGCTGACCCGAAGTTTGAAGTGGCGAACCTCTACGACATGGTGCACCCGCAGGTGAGCGACAAATTCACTGTGCGGTCCGTGTTTGTCATCGGCCCCGATAAGAAAGTCAAACTCATGATCACCTATCCCGCTTCAACGGGACGGAATTTTGATGAGCTACTTCGCGTTATCGACAGCCTCCAGTTGACCGCAGGATACAGCGTGGCCACGCCTGCAAACTGGAAACAGGGTGAGGATGTCATCATTACAACGGCGGTGAAGGATGAGGACATTCCCAAGAAATTCCCCAAAGGACACAAGCGGATCAAGCCATACCTGAGGACTACACCGCAACCAAATTTATAACTGCTGTAATTGCTGATTCCTGATTAGTGATTGGCGATTTGGGCAAGACAAACCAGGTCATTTCTCCTTACCTTTGGGCCTCCTAATTAAGAGTTAGACCTGATGTCAAAGGAGAAGCCTATGAATGAACTTCCTGTCATGCAGGAAGGTGAGGGAATTGTTCTGTTTTATCCGCACGTTCCGCCATCCGCCATCGAGGCTGTAACGGAAGTTTTGAAGGGTCGTTGGATCGGGCAGGGTCCACGGGTAGCCCGATTTGAGAAGGAGTTCGAGGCAAAATTCGGTCAGGGGGCCCGCGCGCTGGCCGTTGGTTCAGGTACCGATGCGTTGCACCTGGCCTACATCCTGGCTGGTCTGAAGGAGGGGGATGAAGTCATCACACCCGTATTTACATGCACGGCCACTACCATCCCGTTTCTTTATATGGGAGTGAAATTCAGGTTCGCCGACGTGGACCCGGAGACACTCAATATTAATGTCAACCATGTACGGGAACTGATCAACGACAAAACGAAGGCCATCGTTTGTGTCCACTATGGCGGACTCCCCTGTGATATGGACGAGCTCACAGCACTGGCCAGGGAACACGCGATTCCCATCATCGAAGATGCGGCTCATGCCTTGGGAGCCACCTACAAAGGAAAGCCTATCGGCTCCATCTCGGATTTCACGATGTTCTCCTTTCAGGCGATCAAAAATATAACAACAGGAGATGGTGGCATGCTGACTATCAGGAACCATGATCTTATGCCTAAGGCCGAACGTATTCGCTGGTTTGGAATAGACCGCTCCAACAAACAAAAGGGAATCTGGGAGAACGATATCTGGGAAGTTGGATATAAATACCAGATGACAGACATCGGCGCTGCCATGGGCCTCGCCGCGCTGCACGAATTCGATAAGACCCTCGCATACAGGCAGAATTTATTTCAGGCCTATCGAAAAGGACTGGCAGGGGCCAGGGGGATCAAGTTACTGGGTGTCGATGCAACCGATCGTACCCATGCGGCTTGGTTGCTCACAGCTCTCGTCGAACGCCGGGAGGATTTCATGCGAAAACTCCGCGAGAAAAAAATTGAATCCGGTCAGGTTCACTACCGGAACGACCGGTATTCCATCCTGGGCGGGAGGAGAGACGACCTGCCCTTCATGGACGCCATTGAGGATAATTATATTGTCCTGCCTTTGCACCTTCACATGAAGGTGGAGGACGTGGAATACATTTGTAATGTGATTAAGGCTGGTTGGTAAGTCAGCTGAGTCCGATCATCTTCTTGATCCGGTCACGTATGATCCTGCGCTGATAATCGCTTCCTTCTCCCGGACCTGTAAGTGTACCGGCGAAAGGCTCACCCATCCGCAAGGTGAATTTGTACAAGGTCGAAATGGAGATGTTCCACTTATGCAGGAATTGCTTGTTCGCATTGTTGTGAACAATCCTTGACGTGGTCTTCGACCCGAAATGATATACCCTGCAGCGGCTCACGCCTTTGTAATAACGAACACCGGCATGCCACAGCTTCATCATCATGTCGGGATCGGAGCCCATGCCCGGGGAGAACTCAACGCTGAGTCCGCCGATGAGAATCCAGAGTGAACGTGGCATCACCAGCGGATACCAGTTGCTACCATTCCAGTCTCCGAAGGGCATGTTCATGTATTCCCTGAGAAATCTGGCCTCATCAAATGACTGAGCCGTTTTGCCGAAATCATGGGGTGCTATCGCACAGTTGTTCCTTGATTTGGTGTGCTCTATCATCGTTCCTGAAATGCAGAAGAGCGATGGGGCTTTTTGAATTTCTTCAAGCAGGGACTCATCCCAACCAGGTGCAAAATAGAAGTCATCATCCGAGAGCAATATGTACTTGCAGCGCGCCAGAGCAGATGGTGCATTAAATCCGTAACAAACACCAACATTTTGATCGGACTTCGTGTAATCCAGTCCCTGTGATCTGACCCACTCCAGTGAACCATCGGATCCTTCGTTGAGATGCACGATGATCTGGTGCCGCATTGAAGAGTTCTTCCTGATGCTTTCCACACAGCACTTCAGATGGGTAAGGTTGTTCCAGGTTGGAATCAGGATGGAAAAGACTTCATCTCCGGTGCCTTGTGCCGGATGAAAAGTGACCGTTGAAGTTGATGACATGCGAGGTAGGTATCTGCAGGCGAACTTAGGCTGCTCCGCGTACAAAGAACGGCAGGTTCGGACGCAAAGGCAACTTTATGCGAACATCACTTTTTTTAGGACAACTGTTAACCTTCATTATTGCCGTCCGTTCAAATCCCCATGCCAACATTCATCATCATTGGAGGAGGTATTGGTGGCCTCACCACTGCGATCGCTCTTCAGAGGGCCGGGCTAAATACGGTTGTTTATGAATCTGCAAATCAGATCAGGCCGCTAGGTGCCGGACTGGGACTGGCCGGCAATGCCATCAAGGCGTTTGCATCCATCGGCATCGACAAGGAAATAATTGGTGCAGGAAAAGAGATGCGCCGCATGTTTGGCAAGGACCACCGCGGCAAGGTAATCAGCTTCACCAATTCACAGCTTATCTCTTCCCAACTGGGCGTCATTCATAACTTTACTATTCACCGGGCAGATCTTCATGAAGTACTTTTATCTCTGCTTCGGCCCGGAACCCTTATACTGGGAAAGACTCTTCAGTCATTTATTCAGGATGAGAAAGGAGTTAATGCAAAATTCGAGGATGGATCGGAAGTCTCCGGTGACTATCTTCTGGCCTGCGACGGCATACACTCTGTTGTTCGGAAGCAACTGGTTCCAGGAAGCTTACCCCGATATGCCGGCTACACCTGCTGGCGCGCCGTTATCGATGACCTGCCTTCTGACTTTGACTGGGATGAAATGTCCGAGACATGGGGACCAGGCAAGCGGTTCGGGATTGTTCCCCTTAACGGGAACAGAATCTACTGGTTTGCCACCCTGAATGCAGGGGCACAGGACCAGCGTCTGAGAGCCTTCACTACGAAAGACCTATTAATGGAGTTTGGCGATTTTCACCATCCCATTCAGGAAATTTTGAAGCGCACAAAAGACGAACAACTCATCTGGGGCGACATCATTGATCTTCATCCGATGAATCGCTTTGCTTTCGGGCGTGTGTTGCTGATGGGTGATGCAGCACATGCCACAACTCCCAACATGGGGCAAGGCGCCTGCATGGCGATCGAAGATGCTGCGACACTGGCAAAGACGCTTATTAAATATGAACCACAAGAAGCGTTCAGCAGATTTGAAAAGCACCGGCTCCCTAGAACAACATGGATTGTTGATCAGTCCTGGAAATTCGGAAAGCTCGCCCAATGGGAAAACCGTATGGGTATTGCCTTGAGAAATTCCCTGTTGAGATTGATTCCTCCTTCTGCAGTTACCCGGCAGTTGAAATCTCTTTACGATGTAAAGTTTGATTGCTGACGCGTCTCAGATATCCATGGCATCGTACACTACCACCTTATTCCAAAGGTGGGAGTAGTTCTTGACAAAGGCCTGGTGGATCGGATGGTCCTGGTAGGTGTCCTGTCCTTTTACGTCATCGAAGAAGATCAATTCCGAAACGCTGTACGAATGATCCACTACATCGCGCTGCTCGGTGGAAGCAGGCACCCCGAGATGGATTTCTCTGACAGTCTCAATCTTCCGGAGGGTTTGTAACCCTTCAATCAGTTTTGCCTTGTCGGCTTCGCTCTGGGGGTTTTTCAACCAGAAAAATACATGATGAGACAACATGCGCTTTGGGGATGCTGTGGCAAAACTAGTAAGTCCTGCCACACCCAACAATGAAGTTGCGAAACGGAGGAAGTGCAATCGATTCATATTTTCAGTTTTGTCTTGTGAGATGGACAAGTTACAAGAACTATTGATCTACCTAACATTCGTTAACGACCTGTATTCCAAATATTTTCTGGAAAAGGATTGAATGTCATGTCATTTTTATTGATTCTTGTAACCACAACAGGCAAAACATGAAGTTGTTGAGCATTCAGAGGATTGGAAGGTTACTGCAGGGGTTGGCACAACATGCTTTGCTGGTGGTGGTCATTATTATTCTGCAAACCGCGGGGTGGTTTTGATCCATTTATAAGTTGAAAGATCAGGCCGCCCCGACACAATCGGGGCGGTTTTGTTTTCAGGAAGTTGCGACAAACTAACGATTGTTCTAAATATCATATGGCTCACTATTACGACGATAACACGATTATCTTTTTAGATGGGAAATTCGTGAAGGCCTCAGAGGCCCGAACTGATCTGTTCGGCCAAACCATGCACTATGGCTATGGCGCCTTCGAGGGCATCAGGTCCTACAAGACTGTTCATGGTACTAAGATTTTCAAACCCTTTGAACACTACGCCAGGCTGCGCCACAGCTGCCAACTTCTTGGCATTCCCTTCGATTATTCTGTGGATGAACTGACCCAAATTTCCTACCAGGTGCTGGAGCGCAATGGTCTGGCCAATGCTTACCTGCGTCCTCTTGTTTTCTGCGGCCCCAATATGTCGCTTACAGCTCCCAAAGAAGTATCATTGATGATCGCTGCCTGGGACTGGGGCAAGTACTTCAGCCACTCCTCGCTCAAGGTGTGCATCTCCGGCATTCAACGTCCCAATCCAAAATCGCTTAAAATGGAAGCTAAGGCATGCGGGCACTACGTGAACTCCATCATGGCTACCATGGAAGCTAAGGAGCGCGGCTTTGATGAGGCCCTTATGCTGGACATGAACGGTAATGTTGCAGAAGGTCCTGGCGCCAATTTCTTTTTTGAAAAACACGGCAAACTTTTCACTTCGCCACTGGGAAGCATTCTCCCCGGCATTACCCGCAAGACGGTACTGGAAATATGCCATGAACTGGACATCAAAGTGGAGGAAAGGTTCTTCAAACCTGAAGAGCTCTTCGACGCTGACTGTGCATTTTTCTGCGGTACGGCTGCTGAAGTCACCACCATAGAGTCCATCGATGGCCAGCCTTTCCGCAAAGCATGGAAGAAATCTCTGGGCGCCGTAATCCAGGAAGCCTATCACAATATTGTTCTCGATCGGAGCTACAGCTACGTTATCGTTTAGTGCTTCATGGAATTGAACAAATACAGCAAGACCCTTACCCAGGACCCCACGTTGCCGGCATCTCAGGCGATGTTCTACGGCATTGGCCTCAATGAGAACGATCTGAGGAAAGCACAGGTAGGTATAGTCAGCACCGGTTTTGACGGCAACACCTGCAACATGCACTTGAATGCACTGGCGGGCGAGGTAAAACAGGCGGTCTGGGACCAGGAACTGGTTGGACTGATCTTTCACACCATTGGCGTAAGCGACGGAATGTCCAACGGTACAGAGGGAATGCGATATTCACTAGTGAGCCGCGAGGTCATAGCTGATTCCATTGAGACTGTATGCGGCGCACAATATTATGATGGGCTTATCGCCGTTGTAGGCTGCGACAAGAATATGCCCGGTTCCCTGATTGCCATGGGAAGATTGAACCGTCCGGCCATCATGGTATACGGCGGTACAATTGCGGGCGGAAACTGGAAAGGAAGATCTCTCAACATTGTATCTGCTTTTGAGGCGCTGGGTGAGAAGCTCGCCAACAAACTTGGTGATGAAGACTACAAGGGCATCATCCAGCATGCATGTCCCGGAGCCGGAGCCTGCGGCGGTATGTACACTGCTAATACGATGGCATCAGCTATTGAGGCACTGGGTATGTCACTTCCGTATTCATCGTCCAATCCGGCTTTAAGCAAGGAGAAATCACAGGAGTGCCGTGAGGCGGGCGCCGCGATCAAACACTTGCTTAAGAATGACATCAAGCCCCGTGACATCATGACGCCACAGGCGTTTGACAATGCCCTCACGATTGTAATGGCACTGGGAGGTTCTACCAATGCCGTCCTCCATCTTATTGCAATGGCAAAGAGTGTGGGCGTTCACTTGACGCAGGAAGATTTTCAACGTGTATCTGATAAGACCCCGCTCCTCGCAGATCTCAAACCCAGCGGAAAGTATCTCATGGAAGATCTTCACCGGATTGGCGGAACACCGGCGGTAATGAAGTATTTGCTCGACAGAGGATTCCTCGACGGTGATTGCATGACGGTAACCGGCAAGACAATCCGCGAAAATCTCAAGACCGTAAAACCGCTTGACTTCAGTTCACAGGATGTCATCATGCCGCTGGAACGTCCGATCAAGAAGACCGGTCATCTGCAAATCCTGTATGGGAACCTGGCATTGAAGGGTTCAGTTGCAAAGATTACCGGCAAGGAAGGAGAACGATTCAAAGGGACAGCCCGTGTATTCAATGGTGAATTTGAATTGCTGGCAGGCATCCAGTCGGGAAGAATAAAGGAAGGTGATGTTGTGGTGATCCGTTTTGTCGGCCCTAAAGGAGCGCCGGGCATGCCTGAGATGCTCAAGCCTACTTCCCTGATCATGGGTGCAGGTTTGGGCAAGAATGTAGCATTGATAACCGATGGACGCTTTTCAGGAGGTACCCATGGATTCGTGGTGGGCCACATTACTCCTGAAGCATTTGACGGAGGTTTGCTGAGTCTGGTTGAAGACGGCGACTGGATTGAAATAGATGTCAAGAAGCGACAACTGAATTTACTGGTGGATGAAAAGAACCTGGCGATCAGAAGGTCGCACTATAAAGCGCCCACACTGAGAGTGACCAGCGGCGTATTATATAAGTATGCCAAACAAGTGAAAACTGCTGCCGATGGATGCGTTACTGACGAAGGATAAGAAAGAGGTGCTTGCTGAAGAAAGGCCAGCCCGTACAACCACAAAGATTTCAGGCGCTGAGGCATTGTTGCGTTGCCTTGTCGGCGAAGGCGTGGACGTATTGTTCGGCTACCCCGGTGGTGCAATCATGCCGGTCTATGATGCATTGTATCATTATGCTGACAAGCTGAATCACGTATTGGTCCGTCACGAGCAAGGAGCCATTCATGCAGCGCAGGGCTTTGCCAGGGCATCCGGCAGAGTGGGCGTTGCGGTTGCCACGTCAGGACCAGGTGCAATGAACCTGGTCACTGGACTCGCGGACGCATTGATTGACTCTACTCCCGTTGTGTGCATCACCGGTCAGGTATTTGCTCACCTGCTCGGAACCGACGCCTTTCAGGAGACTGATGTAATTAACACGACTATTCCAGTAACAAAATGGAATGTGCAGGTTACTGAAGCCGGAGATATTGCTTCTGCGGTCGCAAGGGCTTTCCACATCGCAAAGACGGGCAGACCGGGTCCCGTGCTGGTGGACATCACCAAGAATGCACAGAACGAGATGATCGACGAGTTTGAGTACAAGCCGTGCGAGAAGATTGTCACCTACAAACCCAAGCCTGTCCTGCAATTGAGTCAGATAGAACAGGCTGTCGAGCTGATCAACAATGCAAAGAAACCCTACCTCCTCGCAGGGCAGGGTGTACTCCTCTCAGGAGCATCCAAAGAATTGGTTGCATTTTCAGAAAAGACAGGTATACCCGTGGCGTGCACCCTGCTGGGTCTCGGCTGTTTTCCGACTGATCATCCTAATTATGCCGGCTACCTGGGAATGCACGGCAACTATGGGCCCAACTTGAATACCAATGAATGTGACGTATTGATCGGCTTGGGAATGCGCTTTGACGACCGGGTGACGGGAAACGTGAGCAAGTACGCCCGACAGGCAAAGATTATTCATATTGACATCGACAAAGCAGAGATCAATAAGATCATCAAGGCCGATGTGTCGGTCCATGCTGATGCAAAAGAAGCATTGACGGCGCTCACCGGGCGGTGTGAAACCAGGAGACACGACCAGTGGATTCAGACGTTCCGGGAATACGAAAAAATTGAATACGAGAAAGTCGTCCACCATGAATTCAATCCCTCCGGGCCGCTGATGATGGCTGAAGTCATCAACATGCTTTCCGCGATGACCAATGGTGAGGCCACCATTGTCACGGATGTGGGACAACATCAGATGGTGACGGCACGCTATTACAACTATAAGAAGCCCCGCACCAGCATTACTTCAGGCGGTGCCGGTACCATGGGCTTCGCGTTGCCGGCGGCGATCGGCGCGAAATTGTCCTCGCCAGAAAAACAGGTAATCGCCATTGCCGGCGACGGCGGGTTCCAGATGACCGTTCAGGAATTGGGCACCATCATGCAGTATAAAGTGCCGGTGAAGATCCTGGTTTTGAACAACAACTTCCTGGGCATGGTGCGTCAGTGGCAGCAGCTCTTTCATGGCAAGCGGTACTCCTTCACGGAGATGGAGAATCCGGACTTCATAAAACTGGCAGACGCTTTTGGAATTCCCGGAAGGAAAATAGACCATCGCGATGATCTTTCGGATGCCTTGACGGAGATGCTTTCGGCGCCGGGGGCATTCTTGCTGGAAGCGGTAGTGGGAAGGGAAGACAATGTGTTCCCGATGGTGCCGTCGGGAGCTGCCGTATCGGAGATTCTATTGGAGGCACCTGAAGTAAAATGATGAAACAGGACTTTACCATATCACTCGCGGCAGAGAACAACTTCTCTGTTTTGAACCGCATCATCAATATCCTGAACCGGCGCAGGGTCCGCATTCGTAAGCTTATGGCACATGAAATTGAGACCGACTTCCGCAGAGGAGGCGTTCTCATGCTGGTTTACACCACGCCAGATCTGGTGGAGAAGGTGAAGTATCAGTTGGAGAAGCTGATTGAAGTGGATGAAGTGATTGTGACACAAGGCAGTAGTGTCTACACCGATGCCAGCGAGCGCATCGTGGATGTAGATTGAATATCTGTAAATAATATTTAACCGGATTTTGAAAAACGAATAATCAAACAACGTATGGCAAAAATCAATTTTGGCGGAACTCTGGAAGAAGTGGTAACACGGGAGGAATTTCCCATGGAAAGAGCACTGCAGGTGCTGCGCAATGAAACCATTGCGATCATCGGTTATGGTGTCCAGGGGCCTGCCCAATCCCTCAACCTCCGCGATAACGGATTCAATGTAATTGTAGGTCAACGCAAGGGAGGCAAGTCATGGGAGAAGGCCATTCAGCACGGATGGGTGCCAGGCAAGACATTATTTGATATTGAAGAGGCTGCCCAAAAGGGTACGATCATACAGTTTCTGCTCTCTGATGCAGGACAAATTGAGTCCTGGCCGGTGATCAAGACCTTCCTCACAAAAGGAAAAGCCCTTTATTTTTCACATGGTTTTGGCGTCACTTTCAAGGAACAAACTGGAATTGTTCCACCGGCAGATGTGGACGTGATTTTGGCTGCGCCCAAAGGATCGGGTACTTCCGTACGCAGGCTCTTCCTGCAGGGCAAGGGTATCAACTCCAGCTTTGCAATTTTTCAGGATGCCACAGGCCGGGCACGTGAGCGGGTGATTGCCCTTGGCATTGGAGTGGGTTCCGGATATCTTTTCGAAACAGATTTCAAGAAAGAAGTTTACTCTGACCTCACCGGTGAACGCGGGACGCTTATGGGCGCCATCGCCGGAATCTTTGAAGCACAATACGAAGTACTGCGTTCGCATGGCCACTCTCCTTCTGAGGCATTCAATGAGACCGTTGAAGAGCTGACACAGAGTCTTATGCCTCTTGTCGCGGAGAACGGTATGGACTGGATGTATGCCAATTGCTCAACCACGGCACAGCGTGGAGCGCTGGACTGGAAAAAGAAATTCAGAGCTGCCACACTTCCTGTGTTCCAGGAGCTATACCAGAGTGTGGCCTCAGGCGCTGAAGCCAAACGAACCATTGACACGTGCAGTAAGCCCGATTACAGGGAGAAACTTGCGGCCGAGCTCAAGGAGTTGCGCGAGAGTGAACTCTGGCAGGCAGGTGCCGCTGTACGTTCACTGCGGCCGGAGAAAGAAAAAGTTGAGGCCAGTATGATCAACTGATCATTTCTGATGAATACTTTTTCTGAGATGCCGGAGGTGGAGGTTGGGCGTGCCCGCGAACGTCTTCAGGGTGTTGCATGGAAAACACCGCTCGCCTATCACTCGAAGCTTTCGGAAAAATACGGGGCCGCCATCTACCTGAAGAGGGAAGACCTCCAGGTGGTAAGATCCTACAAGATCAGGGGAGCGTACCATCTGATGTGCGGCCTTACCGAAGACCAACGGCAACGCGGTGTTGTATGCGCCAGTGCCGGCAATCATGCCCAGGGAGTAGCGTATTCCTGCAAGAAGCTGAATATCCATGGAGTAATCTATATGCCCAGCATTACGCCCGGGCAAAAGATCAACCAGGTTAAGATGTTCGGTGGTGATCATGTTCAGATCGTTCTGGTTGGCGATACCTTTGATGAATGCCAGGGATATGCGCTGGCCTTTGCCCATGAGCACAACAAGGTGTTTGTTCCCCCTTTTGATCATCCTCACATAATCGAAGGACAAGCCACCGTAGCGGCGGAAATCCTGGAGGACCTCCCCGATACAGATGTGATCATTGTTCCGGTTGGAGGTGGCGGGCTGGCCGCAGGAGTAGCTTCATTCATAGGCAAGCATGCGCCGGGCATCAAATTGATCGGTGCAGAACCTCTGGGTGCGCCTTCCATGACGGCCGCACTGGATGCAGGAAAGCCTGTGACCCTTGACAAGATCCAGCGATTTGTAGACGGCGCCGCGGTAAAGAAAGTTGGTGACCTCACTTTTGCTATCACACAGCATGCATTCACGGATATGCTGCTGGTACCTGAAGGTAAAGTAAGCAGTGCAATCCTGCGCCTCTACAATGAAGATGCTATTGTGGCGGAGCCGGCCGGTGCGTTGTCCATCGCAGCGCTTGATCTTTGCGCTGATCATATCAGGGAAAAAAAGGTGGTTTGCATTGTTAGTGGTGGAAACAATGATATTGACCGCATGCAGGAAATCAAGGAGCGCTCGCTGCTCTACGAAGGTCTGAAGCATTACTTCATCGTTCGCTTTGCCCAGCGGCCCGGAGCGTTGAAAGAATTTGTTAATCATATACTGGGCCCCAATGATGACATCGTACGGTTTGAGTTCATCCAAAAACATAACAAGGAAACAGGACCGGCCCTGATCGGGATCGAGGTGAGGTCGAGGGAAGATTACGATGCACTCCTTGACCGCATGAAGGCACATAAGCTGAATGTGACGGAGGTAAATCAACAGGAAAATCTGTTTGAATATCTCGTATAGAACGAAGTAGATCTGGCCCTCAAATTCTATCTGGCGCAGAAATCCCTAACATTCCTTAAGGATATGAAGCCCAGGATAATTGGCCATCAACAGGATGTGAACTTCGTGTTATGTTAAGACTTTCATGTAAACCCTCCCTGCACTCGTTTGCTTAGAATTTTTGCTTATGCAATGATGCAGGAGGCAGCCCCTATCGTAACTTTAGATTTTCGACAGCTATGGCACAGGGACTTTTGATTGATATGGATGGAGTCGTGTATGGGGGTGATTCACTCATACCAGGAGCGGATCAATTCATTGCACGCTTGCTCAATGAGCGCATCCCTTTCATGTTTATGACCAACAACAGTCAGCGCACCAGGCTGGAAGCTGTACGCAAGCTTGACCGGCTGGGTATCAAAGTGACAGAAGACCATGTCTTCAACAGTGCCATGGCCACCGGAAAGTTTCT
>JBDHXU010000084.1:0-12944 GCA_039810905.1 Cyclobacteriaceae bacterium
ACTTTCAGATCTCCATGTTCTATTTTGTAGAAGGTTTTGAAGCGGGCTTGTTGATGATGACCTGAGGGAAGCAGGTCATTCACCTTTAATTCGCAGAAGGCTTTGGGCGCACGCCCCGCTGTTGTTACCAGCTGATTAAGTATTTTTTCTGCCTGGCTTTCTTCGCCTCCGCAGATGGTAATAAACGAGTAGTTAATGAGGTTTTCCCTTTCCTGCTCAATAAATACCCGCATGGGTGATGCCACTCCAGACTCCCAAATGGGCGCCACAAGGATAAAGTGATCATAAGCCTGCCAGTTGATATTGGCCCGCGCAACCTTGGGAGGTCGTTTGATAAAGAGGTCGAGCAAAATGGAGGGTCCGATGGGCTTCTTCAGTTCCGTAACACGATACTCCTCACAGTTAAAGCGTTTCTTAAGATCCTGTGTGAGGGCCTCGTTATTCCCGGTAAAAGAATAGCTGATGATGAGAGGCTTCATAGTCCTTGTAATTCAGCTGCAAGTAAGTTCATCAGGTTCGGCACCGTTTAGTATGACGTACGTCAGTCAAGGTAATGATTTTGGGATGATTGACCCTACATACAGGTCACACATGAAATTAGAATTATATTAACCCCGATGCTGCGTCATTACCTTACCACCACCTTCCGGAACCTTCGGAGAAACAAGCTTTTCACCTTTATCAACCTGACGGGGTTGTCGTTGGGTATTGCCGTCTTTCTGTCTCTAGGCAGTTTCGTTCGGTACCACTACAGCTTTGACAGATTCTATGACGGCGGGGACCGGATATACCGGGTTAACTACTTTGAATATCAGGAAGGTCAGCCAGTGTTGCAAAGTGCCCGCACCTTTGACCGGACCGCCTGGCTCATTCGTGAATATGTGCCGCAGGTGGAAGCCGTCGCTAGAATCTACAATGAAAAAGCATATGTCTGGAATGAAAACGTGAGGACAGTTGACCAGAACATGCTGTTCGTGGACAGCACCTTCTTCAAGGTCTTTCCCATTAAGATTCTTGCCGGTTCAGCCGACAATGCTTTGGCTGCGCCAAGGTCAGCAATGGTTTCACGGTCGCAGGCGAAAGCCTACTTTGGAAATGAAGACCCGGTCGGCAAGGTGCTCTTTTTCAATGAAAGACTTCCCTTTACCATCACGGGTGTCTTTGAAGACATTCCTGATAATTCCTCCATCGACTTTGACTGGCTGCTTTCCTGGTCCACCCTTTACTTCTACGGGTGGGTGCCACGTGATGGCAGTTTCTCCTATCCCTGGACTTTTACTTTTGTAAGGCTCAAGGAACAATCTGCTGATTTAGATGCAGTGAACCGGGAACTCACCCGTATGATGACGGAGCATGTCAAGGATCTGAAATTAAAAGGTCACACAGCAAGGCAGGAACTACAGCCCTACACTTCCATTCATTTGTCGCCGCCCCTTTCCGGCGAAGTGAAACCAGGCATAAGCAGGACTTTGCTGTTTGCCCTGCTGGGGCTTGCTGCCTTTATCCTTGCCAGCGCCTGGATCAATTACGTTAACCTGTCCCTTGCCAGAAGCATTGAACGTGCGGACGAGATCGGCGTGAGAAAAGCCTTTGGCGCTTCGGGTGGAGTTATCAGCGGTCAGTTTCTGGTCGAAGCAGTGGTGCTTGCTTTGACCGCATGGGTGTTTGGAATGGGGTTCTACTACCTGGCGACAGGCCCGTGGTCAGGATACTTGTTTGCGAATCATACTTTTGAAGGACCCCGCGCCACGGAATGGATCTTATACGTACTTCTGCTGGTTGGTTGCACCTCTCTCGCTGCCTTCTACCCGGCGGTCTTCCTCTCCCGTTTCAGGCCGGCCCTGATACTGAAGAACAAGATGGTAATGGGACGCGGCCGAAATGGAATACTGCACCAATCTCTGATGATATTTCAGTTATTCATGGCTGTCGCGGTAGTAGGCGTCACTCTAATAGCCAGGGAACAAATTGATTATATCCAGTCTGTGGATACGGGTTTCAATATGGAGCAGACCATCGCACTGCGGGCTCCGGCCTCGACCAACTCCGACTCTCTAAGGTATGTCCGGTACACACAATTCAGAAACGAGGTGCTTCAGCTTCCAGGATTCAGATCCGGAACGGCATCGATGAATATCCCGGGCGAGGAAATCCGTTTTCACGATGAGGCAGTTCATGCGGTTGGATCGTCCAATCTCAAGAATCAGAAGTTTGACGTCATGTGGATTGATGAAGGATTTCAGGAGACCTTTGGGATGAAACTGCTGGCAGGACGAAACATGCTGCAGGATGAAAAGACCAGGGGATGCATGCTTACGGAGTCTGCGGCCATGGCGCTGGGTTATGAGAATCCTGCCGAGGCAGTCAACACTACCTTGCTCACCAGCGATGCGCGACAATATGTGGTGTTGGGCATCTGGAAGGACTATCACCATGAGTCGCTGCATAAGGCCGTTACTCCTATCATTTTCCTTATGCGCCATCCTCATGAGTACGGATACTATTCATTCAGGGTCACGTCGACTTCTTCCGACTACCTGGAGCCGCTGAAGAAGATCTGGTCAAAACACTACCCCAACGACACCTTCAGTTACTATTTCATGGATCAGTTCTTTGGCGCTCAGTATCAGTCTGACCGATTCTTCGAAAAATTGCTGACGGTATCTAGTCTCATTTCCATCGCCGTTGCTGCGTTGGGTTTGTTTGGCATGGCATCGCTGGCCCTTGTGAAAAGGCTGAAGGAAATCGGGGTAAGGAAAGTGCTTGGCGCATCCGTGTGGGGCATACTGGTTCTGCTTTCCAGGCACTACATTCGGCTGGTATTGCTCAGCTGCATTTTTGCATTCCCTGCCATCTACTTTCTTACGGGCCTTTGGCTGGACGGCTTTGCCTTTAAGACTGAAATTACGTGGTGGATGATGTTGGCCCCGGGTCTTTTGGTATTATCAGCTATGCTTCTGGCCGTATCGGGTCAAACGATCAAAGCGGCATTGACCAATCCAGCGGTTGTACTGAAGAGTGAATGAGGGGAAGAAGCTGGTTTTTCTAGTTTCTAGTTTCTGGTTTCTTGTTTTTGCACGCACCGCGGCAGTCAAAGTTGGTATAAAAATGAAGCCCTGAAGAGGCGAAGTTTCATTTCAAGCTACTTTGTTTTTCGAAGCGGCGTTTAAGATTTATGAGGCAATGGCCATAGGCTGTTGGCCATTTTCAGACTTCTCATCAGGCCTGATGATACGAAATGGCATATGATCCTCATGACAGATGATTTGGGCAGTTTCCCGGGCCGAGTTCATGACGCCGGGAAGCCCGCCACCGATAGCTACCCATTGTCCACACATATAGAAATTGTCCAGTCCCGGTAGTCGGTGCGGCAGGTTTCGGAAGCCGGTTTCTGGTGTCAGCAGCCATCCTTCAAAGCTTCCTTTCCAATTTCCCGTGAAATTTCGGAAGGTTACCGGAGTGGACAGGTCTGTCATCTCCACATTGTCCTTTATTCCGCCCAGACGCTTATCAAGAATATCAATGAATTCGTCCATTATCCTCTTCTTCTCCAACTCATACTGGGCGTGGTTGTTCTTGTGAAGGTTGATCCAATAATCCACGTTATAGGTTTGTATCATCGCTGTTATGAGCGTACAGCCCTTTGGCGCCAGCGTAGGATCCTGGTGGTGGATGTATAGATTCGCATCGTCAATAGTAGTCTGTGGATCGATGTACAATGGCCGGTGCGCAGGAAAACGTAAGATCCTCGGCTGATCGCTGAGGTCTTTCCTCACACCAACGGCGGCAAATACCAGTGAAGGGAATGTCTTGGCCTTGAGATAGAACTTGCGGAGGGGATCGTCGGCGTACAAACCATTTAGCATTTCGAAAATGGTGGCGTAACCATCGGCAGCAGAAACCACATAGTCTGCCCGGATCTGCTCGCCGCTGCTCAACTGAACACCGACTGCGCGGTGATTTTCAACCAGGATCTTCTGTACACGCTTTTCGAACTCAATCGTGCCTCCCAGTTCATTGTATCGGCTGTATACTTTCATCGCAAAATTGAGGGATCCTCCAATCGGGTAGCCGGCTGTTTTGTTATGGAACCAGGCCAGCGTGATCATCCCGAAGATCACGGACATGTCAGGTTCAAACAGATTCTCAATAGTTTTTCTCAGCAGCGGGTTCTTGAATTTTTTACTATACCACCTGCAACTGTAGCGGATGTATTTGCCGAACGTCCCCATATAAGGGAGTATCTTCCATGCCGCCTTCATCTTTTCCCATATGTTGGCCACCTCCCCTGCCTTGTCTGGCAGTTGATCAAAACTGGTAAGCTTTCTCACGGCGTCAATGAACACCATGATCTCCTTTTGATCTTCCGGCGCCTTGGTTATGAACTCCTTTTCAAGACGGTCCAGGTTAGTGTACACTTTGATGTGGTTTCCTTTGCCGTCTTCCATGCGGAAAAATTCTTCAGCATCGACAAAATTCATGGCAGACATATTGATAAGTTCACTCCAACGATGGTAGAAACTGCTGCCGGGTCCGCTCCCTACCAGCCAATGGATACACAGGTCCACTTTGTATCGTCCCCGGTCCCATGTGGTACAAAGTCCACCGGGGGTGGCATTCATTTCATAGATGGTGGTATCATAACCGTTCATCCGGAGATAGGTGCCGGCGGACAAACCCGCCATACCTCCTCCAATGATCACTGCCTTCCTGGGGTTCTTATGCATATCGATGGTTTGAGTGCTTACCGTACAAATCTCTGGTCCCTGCAAGAGCCGGATTATGACGGAAGTCATTACAAATAAGGACTTCTGTTGCCGGTTTGCAGGGTGCGGTAGGAATTGTGATTTGCCTCATATCCAATTATCCCTCAACTTTGATCAACTTCAAGCGGCCTATGCCATCCACAACCCTTTCCGAACAGAAACTGGAGACCTACTTCAGTATGATCAACCAAAAGATTATTGGTCACGACTACGAATTCGAAGGGCCGTCTGGAAGGAGAAAACTTGTCTATGCTGACTGGATTGCCTCAGGAAGGTTATACGAGCCCATTGAGGAGTTGCTCAGCCACCGCTTTGGACCTCTTGTTGGCAACACACACTCAGAGTCAAGCCTGACAGGCGAGGTGATGACCCATGCCTACAAAATGGCGCATCAAATTATCAAAGAGCATGTGCATGCCGGGCCCGATGATGTTATAATTACCCAGGGCAGTGGCATGACAGGCGCAATCGCCAAGCTTCAGCGGTTACTTGGTTTGCATGTGCCTGAAAGAGCAAAGCCTTTTTTCCATCAACCCGTGGAAGAGCGGCCCGTCGTTTTTCTGACTCACATGGAACATCATTCCAACCAGACATCGTGGCTCGAATGTGAAACAGACGTAGTAGTCATACCGCCTGGTGACGATTTGCTTGTCGATCCCCGCAATCTGGAATTGGAACTTCAGAAATTTGGTAACCGGAAATATAAAATCGGTTCGTTCACCGCCTGTTCCAACGTAACCGGCATCTTTACCCCCTATCATGAATTGGCTGCGATTATGCACCGCCATGGTGGATTATGCTTTGTGGACTTTGCGGCTTCAGCGCCTTATGCGGACATGGACATGCATCCCGGAAATCCTGAACAATCGCTTGATGCCATCTATTTTTCTCCTCACAAATTTCTAGGCGGCCCCGGCAGCTCGGGGGTACTCATTTTCAACAAGAAACTATACACCAATCGAGTTCCTGACCAGCCTGGTGGTGGTACAGTACTATGGACAAACCCCTGGGGTGAACATCATTATTTTGATGACATTGAGATGCGTGAGGATGGCGGTACCCCCGCCTTTATGCAAACCATCAGAGCGGCACTGGCTATCCGCCTTAAGGAAAAGATGGGAACAGACCGGATCCACCAACGTGAAGAGGAATTGCTAAAAATCGCGTTCCACAGACTTCCGAACGTTCCTGGTCTTCATATTCTTGCACCAGGCATCACCGACCGGTTGGGCGTCATCTCATTTTATATTGACAGGATTCATTACAATTTTGTAGTAAGGGTCTTGAGCGATCACTTTGGCATTCAGGTTCGCGGCGGTTGCTCCTGTGCCGGAACATATGGTCACTACCTGCTGCACGTGGATAAGGAATACTCCAAACGCATAACCTCGATGATCGATCATGGAGATCTTTCCGAAAAGCCCGGTTGGATACGGCTCTCCCTTCATCCGGTTCTCACGGACAACGAGCTCCATTACATCATTGATGCAATTGAACAAATCGCGCGACACCCGGAAAAGTGGCAAAAGCACTATCGCTATGACTTGCATACGAATGAGTATGTTCCCCTTAAGGAGGACACCGGCCTGAAAGAGACGCTGAAGGAATGGTTTGGGGAGTAGTGAGTGGTAAGTAGTGAGTAGTGAGTAGTGAGTAGTAAGTAGTGAGTTGTAAGTAGTAAGTTAGATAGCAGCCGCCATTCCCAATCAATTATTCTTGTAAAACCTGTCATGAAACACATACCGTGCGTCATGATAGCCCTTCTCAACGTGGCTGTTTACGTCAATGATCATCACAGGTGGTGTGGCGTCGTCAGGTGAGGCGACAAGCCAGTCCGGAAGCTTTTCGCCGTTGGGGTTGCCAGTCATTATGAAATTTGCGAAGAAGTTCACCATCGTCTGGGAGACCGCATAGTCATCGGGAGTCCATACGTATTCCTTGTTGTAACTCAGGTTCCCCATACAGTACTCAATCTCGCAAGCGTGCGGTGCCCCGATGAGGAAAGGACGGGCGTTTTCCGGTCTGGTGGTGGCCGGCAGTTTCTTGCTGAAGAGATACCGGTAGACCGGCTTGCTGCTGTTTTTGCGATGAAGGTCAAACCACTTCCATGTTGAATAGGCTATGAATCGGTCAGAAGCCAGTGCCGTCGCAGAAACTTCAATTTCGGTTGGAGAGGTATGTGGGTACAACTTCAGTACTTCATCGGCATTGTCAGGATAATCTTCTTTCACCCTCTTGATGTAAGCTTCTTCAGTGTTGGGTTGACCATGCATAAAGGCCATGGCGGGTATTTCGGCCGAGTTCCATCCAACCAGGAGAGGCACCTGGGCCTGTTCCCTGGCTTTGAAGATCTCCACTGGCGATTTCGGAAAGAAATAATGATCAATAACCAGGGAAAAACCAAACCGCTTGGACTCCTTGTAAATCTCGTAAAGCTCTCTCGTGCTAAGTGCTCTCAACTGTGCTAGTTTTGGGAACCCTGCCTTTGTGGCGAATTCAAGCCCCTCCTTCTCTGCGTCAGCCAGAGCGACAGGGAATAATGTTGGGCGAATGGCAGCGCCACTCTCACCTATCGCTCCGGCAATGAGGCCTTTCGAAAGTGGAGAGACCATTTGCGCACTGACAGACACGGACCCTGCTGATTCCCCTGCTATCGTCACCATCTGGGGATCTCCGCCAAAGGACGCAATGTTTCTGGATACCCAGCGAAGAGCGGCATGCTGATCCAGCAACCCATAATTCCCTGAGGCCTTGTAAGGCGACTCCTTACTAAGTTCAGGATGCGCAAAGAACCCAAAGATGTTCAGCCGATAGTTGACAGTGACCACCACAATGCCTTTCGCTGCCATTGCTGCACCGTCATATCGTGGCTCAGAGCCATCCCCACCTACGAAGCCGCCACCATAGAAATAAACGAGAACCGGCAGGCCTTTGGTGTTTCTGGTCGCCGGAGTCCATACGTTCAGGTAAAGGCAATCTTCACTCATTCCATCCGAACGGAATACCATGTCATCAAACACCCTGGCCTGAATGGGTCGAGGGCCAAAGGACTTAGTTGATTTTACGCCTGTCCAGTTGTCAAGGGCCTGAGGTGCCTTCCAGCGAAGCAAACCGACAGGCGGCTTTGCATATGGTATCCCCAGATACAATTGGAGTCCCGATTTCGTGTCATACACGCCCTCTATTGTTCCGTTCTCAATCTTCGCTTGTACGGGAAACCCATCAGGTTTTGTTGATTGCGCAATTGCAAATGCAGGCAGCATAATTATAAACGTCATGAAGGCAAATGCTTTCATAGTTACACTTTTGCGGTTTTGAAGTTATTCAAGTCAGAAGTTAGCAATCATCCGTCAGAAAACAATTCTCATCTGATTTGCAACTCTTCATCCAGTGTTTTGACTGCAGCACCGGGTTTCTTTGGAATCTGATCCATTGCATATTCACTTAGTGCAGTGATGGTTAAGGACGGATTGACGCCGAGATTACAGGGCATGATGCTGCCGTCCAGAACGTAGAAATTGGGATAACCGTGTACAGCAAAATTTTCATCTACCACGCCTTCCTCTCTGGTTCTGCCCATTGGGCATCCACCGAGTATATGCGCCGTAGAAGCAAGCCCGAACATCACTTCACTAAATGCATTGTGAGGAACACCTTTTACTTTTCGCGCATAGCGGTACAAGGCTTCCTGACCTACAGGGATGAAGCTGGGGACTTTCTGCCCTGATTGATTGTCCATCACGAGCCTCGAGCCGAACAAGCCCTGCTTCAGCCTGAGACGCATGGCATTGGGCAATGACTGCATTATCAAAAATATGATGCTTGTCTCGGCGAGCTTCAGGTTGAAAACGGATCGAAGAAAATCCCAGGGATGGGTTACTATGTTTCCAATCATCTTCAACGTACGGACAGGTGGCGTACCATTGCCTGCCGCCATTACCGCCAACCGGGTCATTGCCCCTGACCCATCTGGAAACTTGCAAAGTTCGATGTGGGTGTGCTCGTCTGGCTCAAAGACTGAACTTATGGCGATTCCGTGGTTGAGTTTACGGTCGGCGGCCACCACGCCTGAAAGCATTTCAGAATTGGTGAGAATGTTTTCGCCCAGTCGGTCGGAAACGCAGGTTAACGTTTTGTCGACATGTTTCTGTTTGAGAAGAAGATCAAGTGTGCCAAGAACTCCGCCACTGCAAACGAGTCCTGAAGAGGTGAACACGGTATTGTTTTTTTTGCGGTACGAAGTGCTGCTCTGGCAGTGTATGCGATAGACGTCGTCTTTGTACTCAATCTTGGTTACGAGGGTTTCTGCAAGTACCTGTGTACCAAATCTGTTTTCTGCAAACCAGAGGTAATTCTTGTCCAGCGTGTTCTTCGCGTCGTGCCGGCATCCGACCATGCAACCCGCACATTCTGTGCATCCTTTGCGGAGAGGGCCAAGTCCCTTGAAATAGGGATCAATTGCCTGTTTGGTATCACCCTGGTACACACCCACATAATCCACTCTTCCGTACGAACTTCCGCGCCCCATTTCTTCCGCCGTTGCTTTCAATACACGGTCTTCTTCATATTCCTTCTTATACTTTTCACTCCCCAGCATGAATCTGGCCTTTTCAAAGTAGGGAGCCAAAACAGTCTTCCAGTCTTTGAAGTGCGACCAAACCGGATTGTTGTAAAAGGAATCACGCGGCAGCATGTGTGTATTGGCATATACCAGTGATCCTCCGCCTACTCCTACACCTGAAATGATGAAGACTTCTTTGAAGAATGTAAGTTTCTGAAAACCAAAGCACCGCAGCAGCGGGAGCCAGAGATACTTGCGCGTATTCCAGTTGCTGGTCGGAAAGTCAGATGACTTCCAGCGTTTGCCCTTTTCAATGACGAGAACAGAGTATCCCTTTTCAGCCAACCGCATGGCAGAAACTGATCCGCCAAAACCGGAACCAATGACGATGTAGTCGAAGTGAGTTTGCACGGTGCAAAGGTAAGTGTGATTGCGATCCGCTAATCGGGTCGCCTGTTTGGCTCCCCGCGTAATACGCGCAGGAGCTGCGATCCAATAATAATGAGCCAGGCCAAATCGCACAACACCATTAACCGGTTGGTGTAACCGATCAAAGCAATGACATCGGCAGGTATGTATTCCGGCGCCTTTCCTGACTCGGGATGAAACAGCCCCGCCTTCTGAAGCCCCGAAATGAAGAGCATCATCGTAATGGCCAGCAGGCCGACTGAAATCCAGGTGAGATGACTGGACCATAACACCACCCTCCGGTTGATAGGATAATGCCTGATGAGATAATATCCAATAAGCAATGCTGCTACCGGTATGGGCGGCACGCCCAGCCCAAAAGCTGCTCCATGGAGAGGATGCCTGATATCAAACAAGCCTCCCATTAATTCCCCTACTCCGGAAAGCAGCAAAAGAAAGAGTCCAATCTTTGACCAGATGTTGCCTGTCAGGGGAAAAAGCCCTGCCACCAAGGAGTAGGTTGAAGCCGCCCATGCAAAGAAGAACATCTGCAATAGCCAACCATAGCTTCCATAGGCATATTCACTGATCATCCTCCACGATGGATCAAACTCAGGACTCAGGAAATGGAGTATCAGAAGCCCCGCAATGGCCAGGTAGCCAAGATATACAGATACGCGGAGGAACAGGGGGTTAGGTGTTGCGTTCATGGAGTGAATGTACACAACCGACGGATTGCACCATAGTAAAAAGCTTCAGCAGCATATTATGGATTAAAGTTGATATCCGATTTTCAGAAAGATGAGGATTAGTGTATTCATAACACACAGTAACATGTTCAACTTATATTGCTTTTTGATGTGTAAAATTACCATGCCCCCAAAGGCCAGTGCTGATGCCAATGCACCGTAAAGGAATGGCTCGATTGCCCGCAGAGACATCGCGTCCGGAGAGAAATGCTGCAACCGGAGTGGCTCTGCAATACACCTGATCAGGGCAAGAAACACAACCAGCCCGCAAATACCGGAGATGGTTTCAGTTTTCATGTCAGAAATGTCCTGCGCGCTGGTATTGCACGGGCCAATTAATCTTGCTGTCAAGCACATCGGAAGCCTGGTGGGGAAAGTTGGGATTGCGAAGGCTCTCCCTGGCGATGAATATCATGTCTGCATGGCCCGCCTTCAGAATATCTTCTGCTTGTACAGGTGCCGTTATCATACCTACTGCTCCTGTGCAGATGTTCGCATGTTTCTTTATCCTCGCAGAAAAGTCCACCTGATAACCCGGTCCAACAGGAATTTTGGCGGACGAATTACCCCCAGATGATACGTCTATGAGATCCACTCCCTTTTCTCGAAGTCTTGAGCACAACAAAATACTGTCATCGACAGACCAACCAGTATCGGTCCAGTCCGACGCGGATATCCTGACGAAGAGCGGCTTATCCCTCCATTCCGACTTAACTGCGTCCACTACTTCCAGGAGTAACCTGGTGCGATTTTCAAAACTTCCACCATAATTGTCCTTTCTTTGATTAGACAGCGGCGAATAGAACTGGTGAATAAGGTATCCATGGGCGGCGTGAATTTCTACAACGTCGTAGCCGATGACGACCGCTCTTTTAACAGCAGTCTTAAACGATTCAACAATTCTATTGATTCCTGCTCCATCCAACTCAACGGGCGCAACCTGATCTTCTTTGAAGGGTACGGGCGATGCGCTTACTGTTTGCCATCCATTTGGTTGGTGCGGCGCAAACTGGTGACCGCCCTTCCAGGGTACTTCACAACTTGCCTTTCGCCCTGCATGAGCGAGCTGTATTCCTGCTTTTGCCCCCTGATCATGAAGGAAAGTAACAATCTCTCTCAGTTTTTCAGTCTGACCATCTTCCCACAGCCCCAGGTCGCCATAAGTAATTCTCCCTTCCGGACTGACTGCTGTTGCTTCCTGCATAATCAATCCCGCGCCTCCCGTAGCACGGCTTCCCAGGTGAACGAGATGCCAGTTGTTGGCATAACCGTTCTCTGCAGAGTATTGGCACATAGGTGAGATCACAATCCGGTTGCGGAAGGTGGTGTTCCTGATGGTGAATGGTGATAGCAAAAGACTCATGTAAGTGCTTATCAAAGAATAGCGACTAAAGGCCCGAAAGGTTTCTCTTTGAATTGTTCAGATGGTGCTCGGCATGGTATGCGGTGAAATACAGCATCTCCCTCATCGTCAGTGGCCCCAGCAGAGGGTGCGGGATCAGCAGCGTATCCAGTTCAGATTCGTCTCGTGCAACGGTGCCCTTGCAGATGGCATCTACGACCAGGTTGAGGTCATTAATCAATTCGGTCCTCTGTTCGAAGGTTACGGCAGCAGGGGCAAATCGTGGTGGCGCTTCAACTCCATTCCCCAGCTTAGACCGGTAGAAGGCCACTGTGTCATCATAAGTCCTTGAAGGTTTGGTGGCAGCGCCAAACCTTGAGCGAAGTTCATCAGCGGGAAGAGCCAGTGCTTTGATCATAGGCTTAGCAGAAAGAATAATATGCTGCAACTCCTGCCCTGCGGTCCACTTGCCATTCCGGGCTTGCATAAAGAGTTCCTCACTAAGGCTGCTGATGTAGTCAGTAAAGTTTCTGTGCTTTTTGCGCAACAGGTCAGCCAGTTCTTCTCTTCTCATGAACAAAAGATTTAAGCGCGTGAAGATACCTGTTTTGGCGATTGACTGAGCATGCTTCGGAGAGTAATACCAAAAGTGCTAGCTTTAGAAGCCCAACCACCCCATGTCCCAACTCACAAGCAAGGAACCGAAGCCTCATTCCCGCTGGGTGAGGATGTCCCATTGGATTGTCACTGTCAGTTTTCTGGCCCTCGCTCTTACAGGAATTGAGATGATCATGGTGCACCCTCGCTTTTACTGGGGTGAGGCGGGCAACGATCTTACACCGGCTCTATTTGAGGTGCCATTAGGAAGAAACTATCAACATGGAGGATACACCGCGCTGATGCTATTCAACGACCAACCCGGTGCGCCAGCCAGTGCGAGCAGAACCTACAACATATTCAATCAAAATGGATGGGGCCGCAGCCTTCATTTCCTTTCTGGATGGACACTGACTTTAACCGGGCTGATCTACCTGGTGGCCGGGATAGTAAGCGGCCATTTCATGAGAAATGTGTTGCCTCGTAGAAGCGAAATGACTCGCGGTAATTTCTGGTCGGAT
>JBDHXU010000085.1:0-12795 GCA_039810905.1 Cyclobacteriaceae bacterium
GAAGGAATGGTTGGACCTTGACAAATGTTGACCTGTTGAATCGCGCCTGTTCTGGACTTCAACATTCAAAATTCATCTGTTCAATATTCAAAATTCCTTGGCGGCTCCTGGCTGTTGGGCATTGGCTGCTGGCACTTGATCAAAAAATGGGGCGTGATTCAAACATGACCCTTGGGCGGCTCACCCGCAGAGTCCTTTGACGAGAGACTCTGCGACGAAGCGTGACAAACATTGACCTGTTGAGTCTGCCTGTTCCGGACTTCAACATTCAAAATTTCAAGCGGGATTCTGGCTGCTGGGCACTGGCTGCTGGCAATTGATCCAAAAATGGGACTTGATTCAAACATGACCCTTGGGCGGCTCACCCGCAGAGTCCTCTGACGAGAGACTCTGCGACGAAGCGTGACAAACATTGACCTGTTGAGTCTGCCTGTTCCGGACTTCAACATTCAAAATTCATCTGTTCTACATTCAAAATTCCAAGCGGGTTTCTGGCTGCCGGCATTCGCCCCTTTTCCCTACCTTTGCGGCCTGTTTTTTTATTATTGCCAATGGCCCTTTCGACTAAATACAGCCCCTCTGAAGTAGAAGATAAATGGTATTCCTTCTGGCTACAGCAAGGACTCTTCAAATCCGCCCCCAACGCCGGCAAAAAGCCCTATTGCATCGTCATCCCTCCTCCCAATGTGACGGGTGTCCTTCACATGGGACATATGCTCAACAATACGATCCAGGACATCCTCATCAGAAAGGCGAGAATGGAAGGACGCGAGGCCCTCTGGGTTCCGGGTACCGACCACGCCTCCATCGCCACGGAGGCCAGGGTTGTCGCCATGCTCAGGGAGCGAGGCATCAAAAAGTCAGACCTTAGCCGCGATGAGTTCCTGAAATATGCCTGGGAATGGAAGGAGAAATATGGCGGCATCATTCTCGAGCAACTGAAAAAGCTTGGTGCTTCGTGCGACTGGGACCGCACTGCCTTCACCATGGAGCCTGAATATTACAAGGCCGTGATCCGCGTATTTGTGGACCTGCACAACAAAGGGTACATCTATCGCGGGCTTCGGATGATCAACTGGGACTGCGAAGCCAAAACTGCGCTCTCGAACGAGGAGGTGCTTTATAAGGAAGAAGGCGAACGCTCCGTCTTGTATACTATCCGATACCAGCTGAAAGAAAACCCCAACGAATTTATCACCATCGCCACCCAGCGACCTGAGACGATCATGGGCGATGTAGCTATCGCCGTTCACCCGGATGATGAACGCTATAAGCATCTGCTTGGCAGGAAAGCCCTGGTGCCCTTCATCAACCGCGAGATTCCTATAATCGGGGATACGTATGTGGACAAAGCATTCGGAACGGGCTGCCTGAAGATCACACCTGCCCATGATATCAATGACTACGAAATCGGGCAGCGTCATCAACTGCCCGTGATCGATACCATCAACGATGACGGAACGCTGAATGAGAAATGTGAACTGCCCAAATTCTACGGCAAGGATCGCTTCGCTGTGCGCAAGGAAATTGTCCGCGACCTCAAAGAAGCCGGACATCTCGTAAAAGAGGAGGAATTCACAACACGCATTGGTCGCTCGGAACGAACCAACAGTGTGGTTGAACCCAAACTGTCCCTGCAGTGGTTCGTCAAGATGAAGGAAATTTCCGTCCGGGCGAAAGATGCCGTAGAGAACAATGACATCCGGCTTCATCCGGCCAAATTCAAGAACACTTACAGGCACTGGATGGAGAATGTTCGCGACTGGTGCATTTCGCGCCAGTTGTGGTGGGGACATCGAATCCCGGCCTATTATTATGGCAAAGGAGAAAATGACTATGTGGTGGCCGAGACACAGGAAGAAGCAGTGAGGCTGGCAACAACCAAAGCCGGCAAGAGCATAAGTGCAGATCAATTACGGCAAGATCCTGATGTGCTTGACACCTGGGCATCCTCCTGGTTGTGGCCCATGGCCGTTTTTGATGGGTTCAAGGACGAGACCTTCGACAAGAAGAACGGTACAATCCTTGCCGGCAAGAATCCTGACTTGCAGTACTATTATCCCACCCAGGTGCTGGTGACTGCACCTGAAATTCTTTTCTTCTGGGTAGCGCGGATGATTATCGCCGGCTATGAGTACATGAATGAGAAGCCGTTTGAAGATGTGTACCTCACCGGCATAGTTCGCGATAAACAGGGAAGGAAGATGTCCAAGTCCCTCGGCAACTCGCCAGACCCGCTGGATCTTATCAGCCGCTATGGCGCAGATGGCGTTCGTACCGGCATGCTTTTCAGTTCTCCTGCGGGAAATGACCTGTTGTTTGATGAAAAGCTTTGCGAGCAGGGGCGCAATTTTGCCAACAAGATTTGGAACGCCTTCCGTCTGGTTAAAGGTTGGGAAACAAAAGCGGGGGCTGCCCCCGCCGAAAACACTGCAGCTACACAGTGGTTCTCATCAAGGCTCCACGAGGCCATTGGTGAGCTGAACGATCACTTCTCCAAATTCAGGATTTCAGATGCCCTCGTCACATTGTATAAACTGGTGTGGGATGACTTCTGTTCCTGGTACCTGGAGATGGTCAAGCCTGCCTTCGGTGAACCCATTGATGCGGATACCTATCGCCAAACCATTTCTTTCTTTGAATCGGTGTTGAAGTTGCTTCATCCTTTTATGCCTTTCATCACCGAAGAGCTGTGGCAGAATCTCACTGAACGCAAAGAGAACGCAACCATAGTGAATGCCTCATGGCCCGTTTCCGGTCAAATACAAACCGAACTCCTCATGGAAGCCCGGGTAGCTTTTCAAATCGTTAGTGAGGTAAGAAACATCCGTAGCAGCAAGGGCCTTTCGCCGAAAGAGCCGCTGGAGTTGGTTGTCAAGGACAAGAACGCACTCGGTGCTGCTTTCATCCCTGTCATCCAGAAACTATCCAACATCAAAGCATTGCAGTTCGGGGACAGTAAAGGACAAGGGGCTGGGTTTATGGTTGGTACCGCCGAATTCTTCGTACCCCTTGCGGGAAGTGTGGATGCGGAAAAAGAGAAGGAGGCTATCACTAAAGAGATTGAATATCACCGGGGCTTCCTCTCTTCAGTAGACAAAAAGCTTTCCAACGAACGATTCGTATCCAGCGCACCGCCACAGGTGGTGGAACTGGAGAAGAAGAAGAAAGCGGATGCTGAGGCCAAGATCCGCGCTCTCGAGGAGAGCCTGCGCTTACTTTAAGCCTGAGGCAATCGTATTGTAATACCGGAAGATCCTGACGAGCCCTTCCTGATCATTCACAGGAAGCTGGTTGATCTTGATGTACTTATCCATTTCGGCTGACCGTTCGCCGAACACCTCCAGGAGACGCTTTTTGTTGGTAATCTTTAAGATGGACTGATCGCGAACATAATACCATGCTGTCTTCTTGCGGATTTGTGTTTCGCGCGAGCCCACATCGAATGCCACAACATAGGTCGGGTCCTTCACATTGACAGTAGTTTTACCCACCAGCGGCAGAGGTCCGTCCACCAAAACTTCCAGCATGGTCGTCAGCGATATGCTGTCCTCCCTGAATTCTTTTCCATTGACAAAACTTCTTGTTTCTCCGGTAAGGGAGTCCTTCCACACAAAGCTTCTGAGTTTGGCCGCCTCAATGACCTTGATTCCATTGCGCGCCTTTACCTCCACTTCATTATCCTTCAGGTTGTATTTTACATAGTAGCCCTCCAGCAGCCGGTCGCCTTCATACAGCATCAGCGTGGCTGCATTCCATTTGTTATCGAGGTACACAGTGCCCGTGACACCGCCGCCCGTCAGAGGAACACCGTACAGCAGGTCATTCATCGTAATGCCTTTCTCACTGATGCGGTTCAGCGTCATCTGCGAGCGCATGACCTGGGGCATGGCCCATTGCCCATGGGAAATAACCGGAAGGGACAATACAACAATGGCTAGACCGATCCTCGACATTTACTATACCCTGGCTGCGAGAAGTAATTCAATGTTCCTGTACTTCAACCCGAACTTGCGGCCCACAGATTCATTGGTCAGGTTGCCCTTGTAGGTATACACGCCCTTCATAAACCAGGTGTGGCTGAAGATCATCTCCTCCACCCCACCCTCTTCAGCGGCGCGCAGAATGGTGGGAGTAAAAATATTGCTGAGCGCCGTCGTCGCGGTATGCGCCACCCTGGAAGCAACGTTAGGCACGCAATAGTGGATTACTTCATGTTTGCGGAAAACCGGCCGCGAGTGTGTGGTGATCTCAGAAGTGGCGATGCAGCCTCCCTGATCAATACTAAGATCGATGATGAGTGAATCCGGCTTCATGTGACTCACCATTTCTTCGGACACCACATGACGGGCACGTCCTTTCTCTGCACGCAAGGCGCCGATGACGACATCGGCTGACTTTAGACTCTCACCAAGTGTCGAGGTGTCGATGGTGGAAGTATAGAACTGATGACCCAGCGTATGTTTGATCCGGCGCAGTTTGTACAGGTGATTGTCGTAGACCTGTATCTCTGCACCGAGGCTGAGGGCTGCGCGTGCTGCATACTCCGCAACAGTACCTGCCCCGATGATGACCACCTTGGTAGGCGGCACACCGGTAATACCACCAAGGATAATACCCTTGCCTTTATGAATGGAACTGAGGTACTCGGCTGCAATCAACATCACCGTGCTTCCCGCAATCTCACTCATACTGCGTATGATGGGCATGCCCCCCACCTTGTCTTCGATGAATTCCCAGGCAAGCGCCGTCACTCTTTTTTGCAGAAGAGCATCGATAAATTTTTTCTCGAGATGTCCGACCTGAAGCGCAGAGATTAATACCTGTGCCGGCCGGAAATAAACCATCTCCTCTAATGTGGGTGGTTCGATCTTCAGGATTATCTCAGCTTTGTATACCTCTTCAGGTGAATACACAATCTTCGCGCCCGCCTCGCTGTATTGCCGGTCAGGAAACTTTGACCCGGCTCCTGCCTGTGTTTCGACCCAGACCTCATGGCCCTGGCTGACGAGGAGCGCCACGGCATCAGGGGTGAGGCAGATACGGTTCTCCTGCAGTGAAATCTCACGCGGCAGGCCAATGAAGAAACTGTTTTTGCCGGTCTTTACTTTGACAAGCTGTTCCTGGGGGGAAAGGCTGGCTTTGGCCAGCGTCTCAAATCCTGATTTCGATTTAGCAGTCATGCAAGCTGGTACTCAATAATCCGGTGATCGTTGTCATGCGGCCTGATTCTAACATCAAAATGTGAGGGGGGCGTAAGCGTTCCCAGCTTTTCAGGCCACTCCACAAGACACCAGCCACCGGAAGAAAAATATTCTTCTGTTCCTATATCAAATATCTCCTTTTCCGACGTGAGTCGATAGAGATCGAAGTGATAAAGTTTACCTGGCACGCCATCGTATTCGTTGACGATAGAAAATGTGGGGCTGCTCATGGTTTCGGTTACGCCCAGCGCACGTCCTACAGCCTTCACCAAGGTGGTTTTTCCGGATCCCATCTCTCCATATAATAGCCAGACCCTCTCATCGCCGGATGCCTTAAGCAATTCATCCGCCACCCGAGGCAACATGTCGATCGAAACCGGTAGGCCGCCAGCGGCGGAAGTCCAGGGGGGCATCGGGTGTCAGGTTCTTTGCGTCAGGTTGAAGGGACAACAGAGGATCAATTTACAAAGAAGATTTAACCCGCAGAAAATTGCCGGACCTGTTGACCAACAAACAGGACCTGTATGGGTGTTACCCGCCCTTGGGTGCAAGCACAATCAGGGGCACAATCATCTCTTCCAGGCTGACACCGCCATGCTGGAAGGTGTCCTTGTATAATCCGACGTAATAGTTGAAGTTATTCGGATAGGCGAAGAACTGATCCTCTACAGCAAAGACGTAAGTGGTCGACACATTTGGCTTGGGAAGGAAAAACCGCTCAGGCTTGCTTACTGCAAAGACTTTGTTGTCGCCGTCATATCCGAGGTTCTTCCCCTGTTTATACCGGAGATTGGTATTGACGTTCCGGTCGCCAACAATTTTGAAAGGACGCTTCACGCGGATGGTGCCGTGATCGGTGGTGATGATGACCCTTGCTTTTTTCTCCGCAATCTTTTTGAGGATCTCCATCAACGGCGAGTGTTGAAACCACGAGCGTGTGATGGAGCGATAAGCGGCTTCGTCAGGCGCGAGTTCCCGCACCATTGCCATGTCTGTGCGGGCATGGGAAAGCATGTCCACAAAATTGTAGACAATCACATTCAGATCATTGCTGAAGAGATTGGATACCGAGTCGGCAAGGTCCCTGCCCTCTTCAAGCTTCTTGATTTTGTGATAGGAGAATTTGATGTTAAGATTATTGCGGCGCACCTGCCTTTCCAGGAACTCAGCTTCAAAGTTGTTCTTGCCTTCATCATCATCTTCTCCCACCCAGATGTCCGGATGCACTTTCGCCATTTCCGAAGGGAGCATGCCGGAGAAGATAGCATTGCGTGCATAAGCGGTGGTGGTGGGGAGGATGGAGAAGTAGGTCTCCTCTTTTTCAACGGTGAAGTCATCGAGCAGTTCCGGCTCAATGGCTTTCCATTGGTCAAACCGCAGGTTGTCGATCACGATCAGAAAGCAGGGCCTTCCTTCCTGCAGTTCAGGGAAGACCTTGCGCTTCATTACCTGGTGCGACAGCAGTGGTTTGTTGGCTTTCGGATCGTTGAGCCAGCTCTCATAGTTCTTCTTGACAAACCGGCAGAAGTTTGAGTTGGCTTCCACCTTTTGGGATTCCAGCACCTCCGCCATGCTGGCGTCAGCCTGGTCCATTTGCAATTCCCAGAAAACAAGTTTCCGGTACACGTCGGCCCAATCTTCATATTGGAGATCTCCCAGGAAGGCCATGCTGATCTTCTGGAAGTCCTGCTGATAATCCGAAGTGGTTTTCTCCATCACGAGACTCTTCTTGTCCAGCAGCTTCTTCACTGAAAGCAGAATCTGGCTGGGGTTGAGTGGCTTGATCAGGTAGTCGTCGATCTTTGAACCGATGGCCTCCTCCATAATCTGTTCCTCCTCATTTTTGGTAATCATAACCACGGGCACGTTGGGCTTGCTGGTCTTGATGTGACCCAGCGCCTCAAGCCCCGACACGCCTGGCATGTGCTCATCGAGAAAGACGATATCGAAGTTCCGGGATTCGTTCAGCTCTACCGCTTCAGCCCCGTTATTCACCGGTGTGATGTCGTACCCCCGCTGCTGAAGAAACAGGATATGCGGCTTCAGCAGATCAATCTCATCATCAGCCCACAAAATAGAATATCTTTGCATGGATATTTTTTACAAGATACTTATTCCCGACAGCCCTGACAATCGTGGCAGCTCAGTCATTCAAGAACAAAATTATCAATGACCCGATCTATGGGTTCATCGGGATCAGCAACGAGAAAATCTTCAGGCTGATTGAGCATCCGTTCATTCAGCGGATGCGTCACATCCGTCAGCTGGGAATGACCGAACTGGTATATCCGGGCGCCATCCACACGCGGTTTCATCATGCCCTGGGCGCTTACTATCTCATGACCCGCGCCCTCGAAGTATTGCGTGCAAAAGGTGTGGATATCACGGATGAAGAAATCGAAGCCGCCCAGATCGCCACCCTGCTTCATGACACCGGGCATGGTCCATTTTCTCATGCACTGGAGGAAACGCTGTTGCCGGAAATAAAACACGAGAGTATTTCCTTTCTCATCATGAAGGATCTGAATCGTGAATTCAACGGCGGCCTCGATCGCGCGATCAGGATTTTTCAGAACACCTACCCCAAAAAATTTCTGCATCAACTGGTCAGTTCACAGCTTGACATCGACAGGCTCGATTACCTCAACCGGGATTCCTTCTTCACCGGCGTCAAAGAAGGTTCTATCGGAACAGACAGGATCATCGCCATGCTTAACGTGGTGAAGGGTCAACTCGTGGTGGAAGAGAAAGGCATCTACAACATTGAAAATTTTCTCAACTCACGCCGGCTAATGTACTGGCAGGTATATCTCCACAAAACGAGTGTGAGTGCGGAGCGTCTGCTGGTGAATCTCATCCGCAGGGCCCAGTACCTGTCCTCTTCCGGCGAACGACTGCCAGCCAGTGACTCGCTTTCCCACTTTCTCCGTCATAAGGTCTCGCTGGATGACTTCTCTGCCAGCAGGGATGTTCTCCACTACTTTGCCCAGCTTGATGATTACGATGTTTGGGGAGCCATCAAAGCGTGGCAGTCACACCGTGACTCCATCCTGGCCGTGCTCTGTCAGATGCTTCTCAACCGCAGACTCTTTCACATCCGGCTAACGAGTCAGCCGATACAGAAGGCGGAAGCGGAGAAGGTTCGTGAGGCCATCGTACAGAACTTCGAAATCACGCGCAGTGACGCCACGTTCCTGTTCTCGCATGGCACAGTGTCGAATGAAGCGTACTTGTCGGAAAGAAATACCATTCAAATATTGAAAAAGAATGGCGAGCTGCTGGATGTTGCCCAGGCCTCTGACCTGCCCAATATCAAGGCCATCAGCAAAATCGTTAAAAAAAACTACCTATGCTGGCCCAAAAACATATCTTTGTGACGCCCTCAACAGAACTTTTCCGATAAAGTCAGATCTATGGAATTTACGCTGTCACAGATCGCAGGAATGCTGGGTGGTGAAGTGCGCGGCGACGGTTCCAGGAAGATCAATATGCTGGCCAAGATCCAGGATGCCAAAGAAGGGCAGATCGCTTTCCTTGCCAACCCCAAGTATGAGCAGTACATCTACACCACGCATGCCACAGGTGTTATTGTTTCTCGGGACTTTCAACCAAAAAAAGAAGTCGCTGCCAGCCTGATTCTTGTCGATGATCCCTACTCAAGCTTTACGGTATTGCTGGAAGAATATCACAAGCTGATCAGTTATCAGAAGAGTGGTATAGAACAGCCCAGCTATTGCAGTGAAAGCACTGCTGCTGGAAAGAATCTGTATCGCGGTGCCTTCAGCTACATTGGCAATGATGTGAAGATCGGGGACAATGTGAAGGTGTATCCGCATGTCTACGTTGGGGATCACTGTGTCATCGGAAATAATGTGATCCTTCATCCGAATGTTAAACTTTATGCTGGCACGCGCATCGGGAACAACTGTGTTCTGCATTCTGGTGCGGTGATCGGCTCAGATGGTTTTGGATTCGCCCCGCAGGAAGATGGAACCTACAAGACCATCCCTCAACTCGGCAACGTACTCATTGAAGACAATGTTGTAATCGGCGCCAATACCGTGATCGACTGCGCCACCTTTATGGGTGATTCAACCATTATCCGCAAAGGCGTGAAGCTGGATAACCTCATCCAGATCGCACATAATGTGGAGGTCGGCAAGAATACCGTGATTGCCGCTCAGACTGGCATTTCGGGATCTTCAAAGGTTGGAGAGAATTGCATCATCGCCGGGCAGGTGGGCATAGCAGGTCACCTGGTGATCGCCAACAACACCAGCCTGGGCGCACAGGCAGGCATATCGAAGTCTATAACCGAATCGGGTGAAAAACTGCTGGGCTACCCGGCCTATGATATTAAGGAGTATTTCCGCTCCTATGCCGTCTTTAAGAAACTTCCGGACCTCCATTATCGACTGAGGGAGCTGGAAAAGAAAGTCAATGGCCAGGTGGAACATCCGATTGAGAAAGCTTCCAAATAAGGTTCAATAGCGCCCAAATCTCCCTTTTTGCATACTGGCGGCAGAGAATTAACTTTGCGGACTTATTTAAGTAATGCTTAATCACAAGCAACAGACCATAAAGAAATCGGTTACGATTTCGGGGGTAGGGCTGCACACGGGAGTGCAGACAAACCTGACATTTGTCCCGGCGAAGCCCAACCATGGAATCAAGTTTCAGCGCATTGACCTCCCGGGCTCACCTATTATCGATGCCGATTGTGACCGCGTGGTAGACGTCTCCAGGGGAACCACCCTCGAGCAGAGCGGCGCCAGGGTCAGCACCATTGAGCATACGCTCGCCTCACTGGTAGGATTGGAAATTGACAACGTACTTATTCAAATAGACGGACCCGAAGCACCGATCATGGATGGCAGTTCCATCCAGTTTGTTCAGGTGCTGAAAGAAGCGGGAACGGAAGAACAGAATGCATTGAGGGACTTTTTCGAAGTACAGGACAGTATCTTCTACCGCGAGAGCGCCCGTCACGTGGAGATCGCAGCACTTCCGCTCGATGATTACCGTGTAACGGTGATGATCGACTACAACTCACCTGTGCTCGGAAGTCAGCATGCCTCCATCACCAGCATTCAGCAATTTGAGAAGGAGATCGCCTCATGCAGGACTTTCTGCTTTCTCCATGAGCTGGAGATGCTTTACAAGAACAATCTCATCAAAGGTGGTGATCTTAACAATGCGATTGTGATTGTTGACCGGGTCGTTGAGCCCAGTGAACTCGCCAATATTGCAAGGATGCTGAACAAACCGACCGTTGAAGTGAAGAAGGAAGGCATCCTCAACAACGTAGAGTTGCGATACAATAATGAGCCGGCCCGGCACAAACTACTTGACATCATTGGAGATCTGTCACTAGCCGGCCGGCCGTTGAAAGCGCAGATCCTTGCCGCAAGACCCGGACACGCAGCCAATGTGGCTTTTGCCAAGAAGCTTAAGAAGGCCATGGCGGAGACAGACAAGAAAGGAGTACCCCGGTACAATCCAGCCTTGCCGCCCGTGATGGACATCAACAAGATCACACAGACACTTCCCCACCGCTATCCCTTCCTCCTCATCGACAAGATCATCTACCTCGACAAGGAGACGGTAGCAGGCGTAAAGAACGTTACCATGAACGAGCAGTTCTTTGCGGGCCACTTCCCGGGCAATCCAGTTATGCCTGGCGTACTACAAGTGGAGGCGATGGCGCAGATCGGAGGAATTCTCGTGCTCAACACTGTTCCCGATCCGGAAAACTATTGGACCTACTTCCTGGGTATTGATGATTTCAGATTCAGGAAAATGGTTCTTCCTGGCGATACACTGGTTATACAGTGCGATCTGCTGGCACCCATTAAGAGAGGAATTGCAAAAATGTATGGTCGTGGTTATGTAGGGAACACCCTTGTGTGTGAGGGAACCATGACCGCCAGTATCGTCAGAAAAGATTCATGAGTCATCATCCCCTTGCCAACGTCCACCCGGAGGCCGTCATCGGCAACAACGTAATTATTGAACCCTTTGCCACTATTCAGAAGGACGTCGTCATTGGCGATGGATGCTGGATCGGGCCAAACGCCGTCATCTGGGAGGGTGCCCGGTTGGGAAAGAACGTAAAAGTCTATCCTGCCGCCTCCATCTCCTCGATTCCACAGGACCTGAAATTCGCTGGTGAAAAGACAGAAACACACATCGGCGACAATACAGTAATAAGGGAATGCGTGACCATCAGCCGCGGTACGGCCGACAAGCACAAAACAGTGGTAGGCAAGAATTGCCTGCTCATGGCCTATGTGCATGTTGCTCACGACTGCATCATCGGCAATAATTGCATTTTTGCCAATGCAGTACAGGTGGCAGGGCACGTTGTTATTGAAGACTGGGCGATCATTGGCGGCGCCAGCGCTTTGCATCAGTTTGTAAAAGTCGGGGCGCATGTCATGCTATCCGGCGGTTCTCTAGTAAGAAAGGATGTCCCTCCTTACACCAAGGCCGCCCGTGAGCCACTAACCTATGCCGGTGTGAATACCGTCGGGTTGCGACGCAGGGGATTCAGTTCAGAAAAAATCAGCGAGATCCAGGAAGTGTACCGTTATATTTTCCTGAAAGGGATGAACAACTCCAAGGCGCTCGACATTGTCGAGAAGGAACTCCCCGGCAGCGCTGAGCGCGACTATATCGTAAACTTTATCAGAAGCTCTGAGCGGGGCGTGATGAAAGGTTTCTCCACCAGAACCGCATCGTTTGAATGATTGTCAAGGCTGACAAGCTGGCCAAGCGATTCAACCGGGAATGGATTTTCAGAAATTTCACACACGACTTTGGACCGGGCATCTATGCTGTAACGGGTCCCAACGGTTCCGGTAAATCAACCCTCCTGCAGGTACTGTGGTCGCAGTTGCCTTCATCATCAGGAACACTCAGCTACGAGCAGGAAGGCAAAATCATAGAAGCCGATCGCATCTACCGGCACCTGGTCATAGCAGCGCCCTACATGAGCCTGATTGAAGAATTGACACTGGATGAAATTCTCCGTTTCCACTTTTCATTTAAGCGCCCCAGGGATGGCAGGTCTGTTGAAGAGATGATGCAGAGGATGGAACTGGCCCATGCCCGCAACAAACCCATTGCTCAGTTCTCCTCAGGTATGAAGCAGCGTCTCAAACTGGGATTGGCCTTCTTCTCGGAAGCAGACATCATATTCCTGGATGAGCCCACCACCAACCTGGACAAGAAGGCGATAGAGTGGTACTGGCAGCACCTGACGAGTGTACCGCCTCAGACCCTTATTTTTATCGGTTCCAATACAGAAAATGAGTACCCTGAACAGGCCAGGAAGATCTACCTTCCGGAGTATAAATAGGTTACTTTTTGGCCCTATTTTAGATCTAAGCCAATATAAGATCTCTTCTCAAAGGGCGTTTTTTCCTAAAGAAGGCTTATTTTAGTATGTTTGATCACTAATGCAATTGCGCATGAAAAGAAACGGCTTACTCTTCGGAGTCCTTTTTATTGGAATGACATTCCTCTTTTCCGACTGTAAGAAGAGCAGCGGTCCCGGTCAAAGTCCTCAGGATGCGCAGCTTGTAAAGCT
>JBDHXU010000086.1:0-12767 GCA_039810905.1 Cyclobacteriaceae bacterium
CGAATGTTGAAGATCATGCCAATCAGAATTCAAATGATTTGTCAGTTTCAATTGGAAATCAGATTGCCGGAAGATTGCGAATCGAAAATCTGCAATCAGCGATCAGCAATCATCAAAAATCGGGACATGGAATAATCAACTTGTCCTTCGGTGGCTTGCGCGGATTGCGGATGGGCCAGGAGTACACGAGACTGAACTCATGGGCACCTCCGCTCCCGGGCCCCAGTTTGGAAATGGTATAGTCGTAACTGTACCCGATGTTGAGAATATCTTTTTCTCCCTTAAGCGTGAGTCCCACGAGCAGAACAATCGATTCGTTGTTGGCGACTCCATTCACTGTCTTGAAAGGAATACCCCTGTACCATGTACCGATGATCAAGGGTTCGAAAGTATAATACAAACCTACATCTGCCTGACTTGACTCTCCCTGCATCCGATATTGCGCCACGGGCGCAAGGCTCCTTTCACGTGGTCTGGCAAACACGCCGTTGCCGAGTGTTCCTGGCCGGAAGTAAAACTTATACCCACCATGAAAAGAATACTTTGTGTAAAGAATGTCTTTCGAACCCAACAAGGACTGATTGGGCTGCGTGAGATGGAAGGCCGCAATGCCGAGCCACGCATTCTTCGAGAAAAGTAAACCTCCAAATGAAAGATCCGGGAAGAAAATACTTTGTCCCGTGTTAAGCGACTCGGCGGTCCCCTTCACAATTTGTCCCGTGGATGGATCGAACTGATCCCCAAAGGTGAGCTTATCAAAATTCAGTGAGCGGTTAAAGATACCGACCTGCACGCCGGGGCGGAAAGAAAGATCCTTTGTGATCCTCAGTTGATACGCATACTGTGCTGCAAAGCTGATGGACTGCAAACCAAGAATGCCCACGTAGTCCCTTGTAATAATGGCGCCAATCCCGCTGTTCTTATCCTCAAGGTAGAAGTCGGCATAGGCCGACATGGTGGTGAAATTTGCATCGATAGCCGGCCATTGGTTGCGGTAGTTGAGTCCTACCCTGCCCTGCTGTGTTGAACCTGCAAATGCAGGATTGAGGTACAGAGGTGCTGCATAGAATTGGGAGAACTGTGGATCCTGGGCAGTTACCGAAGGTACCTGTAACAGCATCAACACACACACCATCGGAAGGATGTTGTACACCAGGGTGGGGTAACAGCGTTGCCTCATCTGAGCAAAGTAAACCTATTTGGATGTCTTGTAAAAGTAAGCCTCAGTCGACTATTTAACGACAAATTCAGTCAAATTATATACTTTCGTGGACCGTGATCGTTTTAAGTTTCAAAAGAATTTGATGAATGTTTGTTCTGTTCATCTTTGTTGGCTGATGATCTCTTTTCGGTTGCGAAAACTCCTGTTCATTTTATTCTTTGGCTTCCTTTCGCTCAGCGGATTTTCGCAGAACTTCGAGCGCTATAACTGGTACTTTGGCAGTTCCACCCAGGCTATCCGTTTCAACAGAACGAGCCGTGTGGCTACCATGGTATCGAAAGCAATACCTTTTTCAACCGGAGGGAGCGCAACCGCGTCTGATCCCGGAAATGCAAATCTGCTCTTTTACACGGATGGCGCCAATGTCTATGATGCCTCTAATCTGCGAATGCCCCAGGGGCTCGGCCTGACGGCCAATTCATCCGCCAATCAGCCGGTTGTGATCTGTGCCGTGCCCGGACAAAACAACAAGTACTTCATCTTCACCAACACTGCCAATTTCACCACCGGTGGAACTATTTCGGTGAGCGTAGTCGACATGGGACTGTTTGGCAACGCATTGTTTCCCGCTCCCGCGTTGGGAGATATCGAATCCAAGAACACAGCCATCGGGCTCGCAAACCGTGCGGAAGGCATGGTCATCATTCCGCATTCCAACGGCACAGACTTCTGGCTTATCACGCAACAGGTAAGTTCGACCACTTTTACGGCGACCCTCATCAATGCTGCGAGCTATACCGGCACTTACACGCATACCAGTGTAGCGGCGACCAGCATTCCAACCACTGCGGCCAACCTCGCTTATCATGCTGGCAAGAAGAAGATAGCAGTGTCTGCACAAGACCCTAGCACAGATGCGATCATCCTTGACTTTAACAATACCACCGGAGCCATCACCTTCGACCGGTTCATATTCAATTCAGGCCTTCCCACAACGACCGGACAGTCGATATATGATATTGAGTGGTCCATAACGGGAGACTATTTGTATCTGTCACGTTATGGAGAGCCAGGCATCCAGGCCGACTTGCTGCAGTATGACTATCAGAATCCCAGCACCACACTTAATAGCGTACTCCCATCACCGGTGTTCAGAAGTTATGGTGTGCAAATGGCACCCGACAGCAGCATCTACCATCTCTACCAGGCAGCCAGCGGTGGGCCCATACTGTTGGGCAAATTTTCAAAGGCGGATACCATCGCCTCCCAGGTGAAATACAAGACGGCACAACTTACTTTAACAGATTTGGCTGGTACACAATTCCCTGCCTTTTCACCAAAGGCAAAAGTCAACCTGACAGTAAACTTCACTTTCGCCGGCAATTGTCAGAATAATAACACGGCATTCTTTCCTGACGTACAACCCGGAGCGGACAAACTGAAATGGGATTTCGGCGATGGCAAAGATACCGTGGCCTGGGGTCCGATCCATAAGTATGGAAGGCCATCAGCATTCAACGTTACACTTACTGCCTATTATCAGGGAGACTCCGCAAAGATTACCCAGGCCGTGACCATCAATCCTTTTTCACTGATCCTCAATCTGGTTCAGGATACAACAGCATGCCGTCCGGAATTCCCTCCCAAGCGAGGTCAATCCAAACCCAAGCAGTTTTCAGTAAAAGCCAGTGTTACAGGAGGAACGCCTACCTCCTATACCTGGTCGAATGGAGATACAGGTCCTATTCTCACGCCTGACTCCGCCGGATATTATTATGTCGTGGTAAAAGATGCATCCGGATGTTCCACCTATGCTGGTGTAAACGTCAAGGAGTATAAACTGCAGGACCAGCGCAAGAATGTATGGTACTTCGGAACGCATGCAGGCATCGACTTCACACCCAATCCGCCCAAAGCACTCAGCAACAGCGCCATGGACGCACCTGAAGGTTGTGCGGTGGTTTGCGACAGGAACGGCAAGGCCATTTTCTATACCGATGGCGATAAAGTATACGATAAGACTGACGCCTTGATCGCGACAGGCATTGGAGGTGATCCTTTGGCTGCGCAGTCCTCCATCATTGTTCCTGTTCCCGGCGACGAAACGCTGTATTACATATTTACCAACCAGGCGATCAACGGCACCTCTGCCAATATGGTGATGTGGTCTTTGTTTGATCTGAAGCAAAACAACGGTCTTGGCGCGGTGGTCAAACAGGCGCAGCCGCTGTTTGCAAAAAGTACTGAACGGATAACGGCCAGTGCAAAATGGCTCATCATTCACGAATACGGCAACAATACCTTCCGGGCATATCCCATCTCCAATGCAGGCATAGGTGATCCGGTGCTGACGGCCATCGGATCAGACCACAGCTCTACCGACCCTGCGCAAGGTGACGGATATATGAAACTCGGCCCCAAGAACCAGTTGGCTGTTGCACTGTCAGTTCCCGGTACCGGCAACTTTGTCGAACTCTTTCACCTGAATGACTCTACAGGCAAGATCACCAGCTACAGAAAGATCGACCTTAAAGAACCTACAGGCAATGTATATGGCGTCGAGTTTTCACCAGGTGGCAATAAGCTTTTTGCAACAGTCAAGGGAACGCCGAGTCCGTCAAAGGTATTTGAGTACTTTATCGACTCCCTTGGCCATCCATACCTGCGACAACCACCAATTCAGCAGAATGCAGAACTTGGGGAAATCCAGATCGGACCTGACAACCAGCTCTACATAGCCATTAACGACAGCGGTGTACTTGGAACGATTCAGGCTACTGACGACACCACCAAGTTATCGGTCATTAACTTCAACGGTTTTACACTGGCTGCTGGAACGAAAAGCAAGCTCGGACTGCCCAATTTCATTCATCAAGAAAATAACGCTTTCGGCGGACCATCTGCTGATATCACTGGAGTATGCCTCGGCTCGCCAACGAAATTCAACGGCACGCCAACTGATGCGATCGACCAGATGTTGTGGTTCTTTGGCGATGGCGGAAGTGATAATCAGGGAACCACTCAGCACACTTACGCGGCTGCAGGGAAGTATAACGTAACACTGAGGGTAACCAACAGATGCGGACTGGATACGACTCTAGTGAAGCCAATCACCATCTTCCCTCCGCCGGCAAAACCAACCATCCCAGGGGCGGGAGCATTGTGCACCGGACCTGTTACCCTTAACGCCAATACAGGTAATCTGCCTGGACTGAGTTATTTGTGGTCCACGGGCCAGACAACACAAACGATCGTCGTCAGTGTTCAATCCATAGTTACCGTTACGATCACGGATGTAAACGGCTGCACCTCCAACGGGCAATCACTTGTTGCCGACAATCAGCCGCAGGTGGACATTGGTCCGGACCAGACCTTATGCCAGAATTCTTTTACCCTCGCACTAAACGCGCAGAATCCGGGGGCCACCTTTGCGTGGACTGTGAATGGCGGAAGCGCCACAACATCCCAGAGCAGGCCACTGGATACAACACTACCGGGTGTATTCACATATAAAGTCGTCGTAACCGATCCCATCACCACATGCACAGCTACAGATCAAGCGACCTTTACCATAGTAGCGTCTCCCTCTTTCACATTGGGAGGTACGAACCCTACTACTTGTAACGGGACGGATGGAACGCTTATCATCACTTTGGTGACCACTACTCCGGCCACTGGTCCCTACTCATATTTTCTCACAGGTCCGGGTGCATTCAACCAGCAGGCCATTGATCAGACTGCGCCTAAAACAGTGACCTTCAACACACTCCCGGCCGGAGTCTATTCAGGTGTCGTGAGTGATCAGGTCTCTGGATGTACAATTTCTCAGTCTTTTGGATTGTCCAGTGCACCTCCAGGATCTGCTACAGCAGCACCCATTACCTTCTGTGATCCTGAAACTGTGCAGATTACTACCTCGCTGACCTTCCCGGTGCAATACCAGGCCACCAACAATGCAACAGGTGTTGCCACCGCACTCGCTTCCGCTGCCGGACCGAGCCCCTTCAATATGTCGACCCCGCTCTCGGCAGGAACCTATACCATCCAGCTTACCGATAACGTTGGGTGTATCACCAGCATCAACAACTTTGCCGTGACGCCCAATGCGCCCGTGAACGTAACCGTTACACCTGGAGTATGCAGCACTCCACCCACCCTGACGGCAGCCGGTGGTGCAACGAATTATTCATGGTCTGGTCCCGGCATTGTTGGCCCCACCAACGGGCCAACCATTACCGTCTCAGGCCAGGGACAGTTTACCTACACTGTCACCGGAAGCGGCCCTGGAGTTTGCCCCAACACTCAGTCCACAACCGTTGTGCTTGACAACCCCACACCAGACTTCACACAATCCGACCCTTGCCAGCCATCGGTGATACTTACTGCATCACCCAGCGGGAATTACACTTATCGTTGGTATAAGGGTGGCACTTTCCAACCCGCTCTTCTCGGGCAAAATATCTCGCTTGGTCTCAGTGAAAACCTGGCCTCCTATCAGACTGAGCTATTCAACACGCTGAATGGCTGCGCTTACAAATCGAATCCCAAGACAATTTCTATTAATGGTGTCGTTGATGCGACATTGTCTGCCACACCTGCATGCGATGACGGCAAGCCTTTCATTCTGACGGCTACCACTGCGGCTGCAGGCGTAACATTCACATGGTATAAGAACGGAACCGTAATCACAGGTGAGACCAAATCCACGACAAGCCAGACTGATGTGGCCACCTACAAAGTGGATGTTGCCAAAGGTACCTGCAAGGCCACCTCACAACTCGCGGTAACCCGCGCCCCGCTCCCCGTCGGCCAATTGGCAAACCGTGTGATCATCTGCAACGACCCGGAGAATACCGACCCTAAAACCAACCAGGTTGATCTTGACCCGGGTCAGTTTACCGGTTATAACTGGTTTAAGAATGAACTCACACTCAATTACGTTCAACGTGTTTATACCGCCACGAGCCAGGGTAAGTATCGCGTTGATCTGACAAATTCATTTGGCTGTGTGGCGCCGGATGAAATTGAAGTGCTTAACGAATGCCTGCCACGCATTGATGCACCTAATGCCTTCAGACCCGGAAGCACCGTATCCAATCCTTTGGATCCTGCATATAAAAACTCTGAATTCTGGGTGCTGACTTCTTTCATCCAGGACAATTCCTTCTCCATATTCATTTATAACCGGTGGGGTGATCTTGTCTTTACTTCCAGCGACCGCTTCTTCAGATGGAAGGGCGACCTTCAGAACAATGGACAATTGCTGCCCGGCGGCGCTTACGCATATGTGGTAAAATATGTCAGTTCGTTCCATCCGGAGCGCGGGGTGCAGGAGAAGCGCGGCGGCGTGGTGCTGTTGAAATAGTCTCTTGTTTCTTGTTCCTGGTTCCGGGTTTCTCGTTAAACCGTGGTTTGGACTAATTTTTGTAATTATGTGGATGAATCAGATCAATTCAATGAAAAAGCCAGCATTGTCATTATTCTTCCTGTGTTCAGTCATTCTTGTCGGATATGCCCAACTTATCAAGACTTCGCTTACCGTTACGGTTCGGGATGAACTGGGAAATACTGCAGGAGAAGTATCGGTGAAACTCTTTGAAACGGAGGCAGATTATCTCGCGGAAAAGAATCCTGCAGCCGAAGGCAAGACTGACGCCAAAGGTGTGGTGAAGTTCAAGAACCTGAAGGCCATCGCGTATTTCGTGCTTGCCCGCAAGGGTGACAAGGACAATGCAGGAAAGGGCGAGGCTACTGGCAAATTGGAAGAAAATAAGTTTAACAAAGTCACCATTATCATTGAATGAGTTTCCCGCTGGAGGAAGAGCTCCGGAAGTACCTGGATCGCTATCCTGAGGAGAAACCAACCATCGACCGGTTCAAGGCACTGCTTCAGCATCCTGAAGCATTTCAGCGAACCCATCTCCCCGGGCACATTACAGGATCATCCTTTATCGTTTCAGAAGACCTGACAGACACAGTCCTCGTCCACCATGCCAAACTAAACCGTTGGCTTCAACCCGGAGGGCACTGCGACGGAGATCGCGACGTAGTTCAGACGGCCTTGCGGGAAGCCAATGAGGAAACGGGACTTAAGACCCTGACGTTGCTTCACCGGGAGATTTATGACCTGGATATCCATCGCATCCCAAAGCGAAAGGATTTCCCTTCTCATGATCATTATGATATCCGCTATGTAATGAAGGCGAACGTTTCAGAACCCATCGTGGTGAACGAAGAGTCGCATGATGTTAAATGGATCGCATTGAAGGAACTTGAAAGGTATAATAGTGACGCCGCTCTTCTGAGGCTGCGGGACAAGCTTGGGACATTGTCGATTTCTGATTTTTGATTGCTTATTACACGGGGCCCATCCCTAATTTTGCGATATGGCCGTCATAGGTACTGACATTGATAAAGCCGTAGATCTGCTGAATCGCGGTGAGCTGGTATCTATTCCAACCGAAACGGTGTACGGGCTGGCAGGAAACGCATTGAATCCGGAGGCTGTGACAAGGATATTCAATGTTAAAAACCGACCGACCTTTGATCCGTTGATTGTGCATGTCGCTTCACTTTCGGATGCAAAGAATTTTGCTGAAGGAATCAACAGCCAGGCGCGTGAACTGGCAGAAAACTTTTGGCCCGGTCCGTTGACCCTGCTGTTGCCGAAGAAGGAGGTCATACCGGACATTGTCACCGCAGGACTTGATCGCGTGGGTATCCGGTGTCCGGATCACGCCCTTACCCGGAAACTACTGAACCGCATTGGATTTCCGCTCGCCGCGCCCAGCGCAAATCCTTTTGGATATGTAAGCCCCACAACGCCTCAACATGTACAAGAACAACTTGGTGACAGGATTCCCTACATACTGGATGGAGGCCCTTGCCATGTCGGCATAGAATCTACCATTGTAGGTTGGGAAAACGGCAAGCCGGTGATATACAGGATGGGAGGTGTGAGCATTGAGGAGATTCAGGGTATTATCGGACCTGTGACTGTAACGGCTTTCTCTTCATCCCAGCCCCAGGCACCCGGGCAACTTCAGTCGCACTATGCACCGAAACGGAAGGTATTTGCCGGTGATGTGGAGGAATTGTACACGCGGCTGAAGCCATCAAAGCCAGGTGTTCTGCTTTACCGGAAGAAAGCTATCAGTTTCAAGGCGCAGCCCATCCATGTCTTGTCAGCAAAAGGAGACCTGAATGAAGCCGCAAGAAATCTCTTTGGCATGTTGCGGGCCTTTGATCATACCGATGTAGATGTTGTGCTGGCCGAATTCGTTCCTGATGTGGGACTGGGAAGGGCAATCAACGACCGGCTAAGGAGAGCAAGTCATTTGTGATTTGGTGATTTGGCGATCTGGCGATTTGCTTCAACATTCAAGATTCATCTGCTTATTGGTATTGCTTGATTCTGATTACCAATTGTCAATTCTTCGGCTGTTGGTGACGCTATCGGGTGTTGCGATCGGGAATGGATACATGCCCTTCCATTTGATTTCGGATCTTAGTTGACTTCAACATTCATCTGTTCATTATGCAACATTCAAAATTCCTCCTCAATTCCCAACCCAAAGAGGGCAAAATCATATTTCACCGGATCTTCGGGATCGAAACGCCGCAATTGTGCTGTAAGCTCCAACGCCGCCTGCCAGTCCAGGCTTTTTCGCTTCAGCAGACCCAGCTTGCGTGCCACCCTCTCCACATGCAGGTCACAAGGACAAACCAACTGCCGGGGATGGATCCGTGTCCATATTCCGAAATCCACGCCCCTGCCATCGTTGCGCACCATCCAGCGAAGGAACATGTTGAGACGTTTGCAGGCAGATTTCTTCGCAGGCGTAGCCACATGCTTACGCGTGCGCTGAGGGGCACCCTTCAATGAAAAGAATTGATTGTGAAACCGGACCAATCCCTGCTCTACTGTTTCTGATCCTGGCGGTGGAACGAACAAGTGCTCAAGGGAATCGTGGTGGTTATAGTGATGGCGCAGGAACCGGAGAAAATAACTCAGGTCCGTAAAATTGAATGTCCTGTGTCGGAAAGATTTAAGCTTCCGAAGATCAGTGGTTGTATATCCCTTCACAAATTGAGAAGGGGCATGATCCATTCGCTCCATCAGCCACCGGCTGTTTTTGAGGATCGTGATCCTTTGTCCCCAGGCAATCGTAGCGGCTAGCAGTCCTGCGATCTCAATGTCCTGCTTTCCCGAAAACATATGCGGAATGCTCACTGGGTCATGTTCGATGAAGCCTGGCCAGTTAAATCGATCTGCCTTCTCGTTGAGGAAGGAGCACAATTCTTCCCGGTTCATTCTGGATCGGCTTGCGGCACTCACTTGACAAACCGGACTTCCACCCTCCTGTTGAGGGATCTTGCCGAATCGTTCTTGGACACCACCAGCGGCTGTTTCTTCCCGTACCCGCGGATGATCAGGCGATCTGTGGCGATGCCTTTGGACTCCAGGTACTTCCCGACGCTGTTTGCCCGGTTCTTTGACAACTCCAGGTTGTAGTCATCGCTTCCCACGTCATCGGAATGTCCGCTAAGTTCTGCCTTCCACTCAGGCTTCTGGGTTAGTATCCGTACCAGCCGGTCCAGTTCAGGAAAGGAGACAGGCAGAAGAACGTACTTATCGAACTCAAACTGAATGTGCTTCAATACATACGTCTCGTCTTCCTTCACCTCTCCGCCTTCGGGCCAGATCAGCTCTTTGGGTGTCTCCGCCACGACCGGGTCAGGGTCAAGGGGCACAACTGAAACGTCGTCAATATAGAAGTAGGCACTTCCCGACAACATCGGGCTTTTGCCTTTCCGGTTATCCAGTTGCATGAACTGCGTGGTCATGTTGTCGAAAAAGTTGCCTATGATGATATATTGCTCTCCGCCCATGGCAACATATTCCATAGAGGCAAGCTCCCAACCGGCTTTGGTTACCGGCTCGTCCTTGATAACGGATAACTGAGGCCGATCCTGGATGACTTCATCCCCTTTGTATTCCACCGTGCTGTCAGTGAGCAAGAGGCCTATGCGGTCTACCGAGTACACCGAGTACGAGGCCAGCTTGTAGTAGAATTCCACCTGGTACCGTTTTCCTTTGATCATCGGGTTCTTCAACTCGCCCTGTATATATTCCCGGTAGCTCCGCGGTTTGGTGTTGGTCTTGACAGTGGGGCGGTTCCACAGATAAACGCCCACATAGCCAAGGCCGGTGTGTGCATTGGATTCTCCTGCCCAGTTGAAAGGCACGTCACAATCGCCCCAACTGCATTGATGGAAATAATCGGGTGTTCCGGTTGTGGCTGAGCGCCAACCAGGAAGTGAAAACTCCCGGCTGCTTGTATTGAAATTATTGGGGCACCTGAAATGTTCTTCAAAACTTGGATTCAATACCAGGTTTTGTGCGGGCAGCTCACCGTAGGAAACCAACATAAGTAAGACTGCGGCTGCCCTCATGAGACTATTTGTAGTAAATGAGTTCAACCTTCAATGATGATCCTTCCGTCCCTCCCAACCTGTCCATCGCAGATTTTGAAAGGCGTATCATGACAGGATCATCCACCACGGCAGACGGTCCGGTTATCCTTACAAATACCTCCTGGTTGTTTTCCAGGTTGCGCACTTTCAGTATGGTTCCTGCCGCAATGGTCTTATGCTGGGCCAGGTATTTCCTGTTGCTTTCAGACCCTTCAATGAGCGCAGCCAAGCCCTTCTCGTGAATCTCATTTGTACCTGTGACGGTTTCTGAAATTTTGATCTCCTTGGTGGCCTCTTTGGAGGCGCCTGTTTGCTGAACAGCGGTGTTGCCTCCAACTACTGCTACCGCGCCGGCGGCAACAGCAGGGGCGGCAACAGAAAGCACTTGTCCGACTTTCAGTTCATTGCCCTGGATGTTGTTCCATTCTTTGAGTTGGTCGACTGTCATACCATACTGTTTGGATATGGAATACAACGTTTCTTTAGGTTGAACGGTATGTGTCTTTGCTGCACTTATTTGTGTCTTCTCAACAGGTTTTACTTCTGCCACATTCTCCTTCTTTTTATTCTTAATGACTATCTCCTGCCCCACGGCCAATCCTGCTCCCTCTTTGAGGTTATTCCAGGCACGGATTTCATCCACCGTTACACTGTATTGCCTTGCAATCGAAAACAAAGTCTCTTTGGGGGCCACTTTGTGAATGACCCCTTCGGAAGTCTGCGTGGGTTGTTGCGACTTGACGCGGGGCGTATATGGGATTTTGAGAATCTGTCCCACTTCCAGGCCCGAGTCTGCTGATGGGTTGACCTCCAAAACCTGCTGAAGGGTGGCTCCGTATTTCCGGGCAATCCCGTAAAGGGTCTCCTTTTCTCCTACCTGGTATATCACATACTGCTTTCCATTGATTGTCTCCATGCGAAGAGAATCGCCGGGTGACACTAACATGGATGCGACAAAAATAAATTCAAGCATATCCAAAAAAATGTATCTACGAAATTACAAAATAAAACGGCATGGGAACGACGGATATCCATTGTGCTTAATGCCGTAAATCCGGATTAAGGGATGTAATTTTGAGGGTATGAAAAATGTATTGCTATTGAGTCTTTTCCTCATCCCAACCGTCGGGCTTCATGCGCAGACCCGCACCAGGGTGATGGTAATGGAAATCAAGCAGGAGATTGATCCGCGCATGCTGCGTTATGTGCAGCTGTCCCTTGACCATGCAAAAGAGACCAATGCTGACATTGTCATTATTGAAATGGATACGTACGGGGGAGTTCTTACTGATGCGAAAGAGATTGTGGATCTCCTCATGGATTTCAAAAAGCCATTATGGGTTTATATTAATTCAGATGCCGCATCGGCCGGTGCACTGATCTCCATTGCATGCGACAGCATTTACATGTCACCGGGGGCCACCATTGGTGCAGCCACGGTGGTGGAGGGGGCAGGCGGCCAGGCGGCGCCGGACAAATACCAGTCCTACATGCGGTCCATCATGCGATCAACGGCAGAAGAGAAGCACCGCGATCCGCGCATTGCAGAAGGCATGGTGGACGAAAAAGTGGTTATCGACAGCATCAAGCAAGCTGGCAAAGTGATCACCTTCACCACCTCTGAAGCCATTCAATACGGGTTTTGTGAAGCCAAGGTGGAATCCATCGAAGAAATACTGAAACGAAATCACATTGAGCAATACGATATCGATTATTTCAAATTAAGTGCAACTGAAAAGATCATTGCCTTCTTTCTTAACCCGTTCATCAGTGGACTGCTCATCCTGGTGATTATCGGCGGGATCTATTTCGAATTGCAGACTCCAGGTATTGGCTTCCCGCTATTTGCAGCCATTACTGCACTCATCCTCTACCTGGTTCCCTACTACCTCAATGGTCTGGCCGAATACTGGGAGATCCTCGCACTTTTTGCAGGAATAATCCTGATCATCCTGGAAATCTTCGTGGTTCCTGGATTTGGCATTACCGGTATCACCGGCATAGCCCTGACTGTAGGGTCGCTCATCCTCATCATGCTGAACAATGACTTTTTCAACTTTGATTATGTTCCACTCGGCGACATCATTACCGCCAGCATGGCCACCCTTGGAGGGCTCTCTGCAGGAGC
>JBDHXU010000087.1:0-12393 GCA_039810905.1 Cyclobacteriaceae bacterium
TTCGTTCTTCACTCTTCGTTCTTAACTCTCCACAACCGCCTTCTCCCTTTCCATCCCTACCCTCTCAATAACGAGGTAGTCTTTCTTGGATATGGATTGTCTTGCGATGAGTTCGGCCAGGAAGCCGGTAAGAAATAATTGAACGCCGAGGATGACGGCCACCAGGGCGAGATAGAAAATGGGCTGCTCGGCAACGTCGCGCTTGAGCGGAATCTTCGAGATCCAGACAGAATCCAGCTTGTCCCAAAGGATTTTTGCGGTGAAGAACCCTCCCACCAGAAACATGATGATGCCCCAGGCGCCAAAGAAGTGCATCGGCCTCCGCGCAAAGCGCCCCACAAAAGTGATGGTAAGCAGATCAAGGAATCCACGGACGAACCGCTCCCAGCCGAACTTGGTACGACCGTATTTCCTCTCGCGGTGCTCCACCACTTTTTCACCAATCTTCGTGAAGCCTGCCCATTTGGCGATCACGGGAATGTAACGGTGCATCTCGCCATAGACGGTGACATTCTTCACCACGGGAGCGGCATATGCCTTCAGACCGCAGTTGAAGTCATGCAGTTTGATGCCTGAAATTCCCCTGGTAACATAGTTGAAAAACCTGGACGGGATGGTCTTGGTAATGGGATCGTGACGTTTCTTCTTCCAGCCGGAGACGAGCTGATAACCATCTTCATGGATCATTTTGTAAAGGGCCGGGATCTCGTCGGGACTGTCCTGCAAGTCGGCGTCCATGGTAATCACCACTTCACCGGAGGCAGCCCGGAAGCCGGTCTGCAGAGCAGCCGACTTTCCAAAATTCCGGTTGAAGCGGATGCCTTTGAAATTGGGATTGGTCTGCTGAATGGATTTGATCTTCTCCCAGGTATCGTCTTCACTCCCGTCGTCGATGAAAATCACTTCCCAGTAGAAGCGGTTTTCCTCCATGACGCGGGCAATCCACTGGCTCAGCTCGCCAATGGATTCCGCCTCGTCTTTTGCCGGGATGACAATTGATATGTCAGGTGAATTCTTCAAATATCAGCCGCTGGGTTCTTCTTCTGGGTGAAGAGCGTAATGATGATCCCGCAAATCACATACATGATTATACCACCAATCAAACCAAATGCAAGCATGACTTCAGGAGTCATGAACTTGCCTGCAATATTCATGGCCTGGTCAATCTGTTCCTCCGACATTCCCCTGTTCGACATCTCCTCCATCTGCTTGTCCTTCAAGAGCTGAATGAATCCGGCGTCAATGAACTTTACATAGATGTAAAAGAACAGATTGTTGATTACGTTGGACACGAGGCTGATCCAGAATACAATGCTGAATCCCTGACCGAAGCTCATGAAGCCATCTCCTCCATCCTTGAAGTACTTGTGGGCAAGGACGAAAATGACGATCAGGAAAATAAAACTGGCATACCTTCCTGGACCTCCGGTCATATCGACGCCGGCAAAAGTCAATACCAGAAAGTAAATAACACCGATCACTCCCATGATCAGTCCATAGCGAATGCCTACCTCACGGGTAGTCGGGGACGGGTTGGTTGTTTCTTCCATGTGATTATTAGGTTTGGGGTTGACGTCTTAAAATTACGGAGATTATAATGCTAATGAAAAACCCTATGATCAACCCCTGCCAGGCATACAACATCGCCAGGCTGGACAGTTTGGTGCCCGGCAGCTCCTTCAGATTGCGTTCAATCACATCCTTGCCAATCTGCTCCACTGTATCCTGAGGAAGGCTCTTAATTTGTTCCGTAAACTGCTTTACATACTCGGGAATAAAGCCCGTTTCAAAACTCCCGAAGATCATAATTCCAGAAGCGGCCACCGCTCCCGCCGTCACCAAAAAGATGAAGCTGCCTCCGGTTCCCTGCCAGAAGTACAACACACCGTTCTGGTAATAATCCCTGAACTCCTTTAACGCAAAAAACAGGAGAATGGCGAAGGTGGGCACCCTGAAATCGAGGAACATGTTCATCAGCAGAGGATGCTTACCCATGTAATACAAGGCAATGATCAACCCCACGCAAAGCAAGCCCGCAATTACTCCGTAACGGAATGTGACCCTCACCAGGGGGCTCTTCAGAAAACTATTCTGCATGAATCCAGTTCTTGCCGTTGTTGAAGACTGCCACTGCCCTTCCTTTAACTTCTGTGCCCAGCCAGGGAGAGTTCCTGGATTTGGAAGCATTGGTGCCGGAATCAAAACTCCAGGCGGCCTCTGGATCGAAGAGGGTAAGGTTGGCTTTCTGATCCGGCTCGATCATGGGGATGTCGAGCTTCAGCAAGCGCCGTGGAGCCAGTGATATCTTCTCGATAAGATCTTCCAAAGGGATGTCTTCCGAAAGTGCAGTCAACTGACTTGTTACCGTCTGGTGGTTGATGATGCCGAAGTCTGCGAGATCAAACTCAAGGTTCTTGGCCTCCTCATCCTGAGCATAGTGTCCTGAGCAAATCACATCGATGGTGCCATCCTTGAGACCCTTGAGGATTGCATCGTTGTCACTCTTTTCACGCAAAGGAGGATTCACTTTGTAGTTGGTATCAAATCCTTCGAGGAGTTTGTCCTCAAGGAGCGGCTGATAAGCGGTGACGTCACAACTTACTGTGAGGCCACGCTTCTTGGCTGAGCGGACCATCTCAATGGCGCGTGCTGTTGAGAGCCGGGAGAAATGAAGCCTGCCGCCTGCATACTCGAGTAGTGCGAGGTTGCGGGCGATCGCCAGCTCCTCTGCAATTCTCGGCATGCCCTTCAGACCTAAGGAGGTGCTCACTACGCCCTCGTGCATCTGACCAAACAGGTTCAGCCAGGTGTCCTCCGGATGATCCACGAGCAGGCCGTCAAACTTCTGTAAATACTGAAGGGCTTTCAGAAAGATATCGGTATGCCAGATGGGCTTGAGGCCATCGGTAAACGCAATCACTCCTGCATCGTGCAGGTCGATCATCTCTGTAAGTTCCTCTCCTTTTGTATTCCGCGTAACGGCGCCCATCGCATGAATGCTTACGAGCCTGTTGTCGTTTCCGCGTGAGAGATAGGCCACTTCATTCTTGGTCTGGACCGTGGGCTGCGTATTGGGCAGCACGGCCACTTCAGTGAAGCCGCCGGCTGCAGCCGAGCGGGTGAGTGAGTCGAGGTCCTCACGGCTTTCATGTCCGGGGTCGCCGCTTACAGCGCCGAGATCAAACCAGCCTGCCGAAAGAAACATACCAGAGGCATCGATGGTACGGTCGGCGCTGAATTTCTTGTCTCCAATATCCGCGATGCGGCCATTCTGAATCAGGACATTCTTTTTCTTCTTATGAAAAGGGCTGTCCGGGTGCAGGATGGTTGGGGATTGAAGGAGAATTTTCATTCCGGGTTCTTAAATCACTTTACAAAACGAATAAGGAGTACTTCGGCCAGCAGGAAGAGAAGCGCTAAGATGAGGGCCAGTTTCCACAATTGAGTTCCCAAATATCTCTCTTTTATCTCACTGCTGAAAGAACCATCTGCAGAAGGTGCGAATACCGAAACATATTTACCGTCGCCCATCCGCGATTTGACCTCCTCGCCGGACCAGGACTCCAGCAGGGATTCCTTCTTATCCAGGTCAAAAGCAACCAGTCCGAGGGTATCACGCTGGGATAGTGCCACGTAGAACCCCGGGTCCATGGAAAACCGGGGGATCTCCATGATCACACGATCACCGAATTTGCGCTGAGGAGGCAGCACTTCCTGTTTGCCGATGAGTTTCACTGGTGTCTCACCGGCAATGCTGTCCCCCTGCAGCGTCACTGTACTTTCGGCCAGGCTGTAATAAGGCTTTTGGGTGGACCGGTGGCCGGAGGCAGCGATCCGGTACATCACAGGGACAAAGAGGGCATGATTCTGAAAATCCGTAAAGGCAGGTTCCAAAGGTGAAGTGAGCAGGAAAGCCGATCCGCTTTGTATAAGGAATGGTTTTCCGCCTTTGAATTTCAGAATGGCCGACCGATCGGCTGGGCCGTCTATCACCGGCATGGCATGGGGCATAGCCATTGCAGGGCTTTGTTCCTCGAATACATTTTCAAAGAAAGGATTCTGGAAATCAGGCTTCTCCATTTCCAGAGTTTCCGTACCGCGCACATCGGTAAGCGAGATGTTTCTGAATAACGATTTTATTGCTGACGGCAAGGGACGTGCGGATGGTATCACCAACACGTTGCCGGAGCCTTGTGCATGACGGGTCACAGCATCCTGAAGCGAAGGATGGAGCTCCTCCAACCCGTTTAGCACAACGAGGTCCGCCTGGCTTAACACGGCCAGGTCGACATTACCGGGACTAAAGGCCTTGTAGGAGAACAGCGCCGCATTTCCGAACACTTTTTCTACAAAGGTGCTCTTGCCTCTCACCTCCACGACACGGATCTTGTCTGAAAAATTGAGCGAGACATAGAATTCATTGTCGAAGCTCACGGGAAAATCCGTGAAACTGATAACTGCGCGATTCCTTCCCGTCAAACCCTGCTCCAGATCAAAGCGCGCAACACCTGTTGCGTTTGCCTCAAGGCTGATGGATGCTGTGCCTGATTGTATGTCATTAATAGTAAGTCGAAGCACCAGTTCATCGCGGCGTTTATTTCCTGCATTCTTCAACCTCACGTTGAGCGCATTCCGCTGACCTCCCACAACAAACGGGTCATCCAGGTAGACGCTGTCGACGAGTACATTGGAGTAGCTCTCCTGGCGGATGGGAACCAGGCGCCATGATCGCAGGCTGTCTGTGGCAGGTGTGATTTCGCCCATGGTGGATTTCTGAAAGTCAGAGATCCAGTACACATCCGCCGGAGTAGTACCCAGGCGTTGTACAATGTCAGCATAGGATCGGGAAACTGGGGAGAGGCGCACTTGGGTCAGCAGGTCGAGAACATCGCCTTTGGTTTTGTAGGTATTGGAGAAAGGTGCAAAATCGTTGGTAAGCAGGCGATACCGGGTGTCGGCCGGAAAAAGGTTAACGATCTCCTGTGCGAACCTGATCCCGGCATCCAGGGCGCGGGTCTTCTCTCCTACGTTGGAGAGCATGCTGTAGGAATTGTCCAGGTAAATTTCAACTTCCCTTCCTGCATTCAACTGGTCAGTAGCGGGCAAAAAAGGCTGAGCGAAAGTCATGACCAGGAAGAAGACAAACAAAAGCCGTGAAGCCAGCACCAGGTATTGTTTCAGCCGGCGCTGCTGTGTAGTCTCCTGACGGATCTGATTCAGGAAGCGTGTGTTGGAAAAGTAAATCCGGGTAGTTCGCCGGAAATTGAACAGGTGAATGATAACCGGGATAGCCAACGCCGCAAGCGCCCACAGAAATGCCGGATAAGCAAAGTGCATCGGGCAAATCTAATGATAATCGCCTGCCCCAACCAGCCTTCCAGGACTAGAAACAAGAAACCAGAAACCAGAAACCAGGAACCAGAAACCAAAAGAGAGCGGTGCCTTTCGGAACCACTCTCTTTTAGGGAGTTTCATTGCGGTTTACCCCCAAGCATCAGAAGATCGTTGGCATTGATCTCCGTATAATACTTCTTCTCCCCCTTCCCGGTGTCAAAGGCCCGGTGCACCAGCTTGCCCTCAATCGCAACCTGGCTGCCCTTGCGAAGGTACTTGCTTGCTACTTCCGCCAGCTTTCCCCACGCGATTACATTATGCCATTGGGTATCTTTTACCATTTCACCTTTGTTGTTCTTGTAGGAGTCCGTGGTGGCCACCGAGAAGGTTGCTTTCTTGTACTTGTCGTACACTTTTAGTTCCGGATCCCTGCCCAGGTTGCCGATGAGCTGAACGCTGTTTCTCAAATTTTTCATAATGATGTTTTTTAGGTGGATAAATTGTTTTGTGGCGCTTGTTCCTGCGCCGTTTCATCAAATAGAAAAAGTCCTGCTCATGCGAACCGTCCGATAAACGTTTAATTACGCCTTTGACGGGTGTCTGTACCAAATCTGTCAGGTTTTCATGCAGGCCGTTGCACGGAAAAGGCCCGGCCGGCTAATTATCTTCAAGTATGCGGGAAAGAAAATGTTTGGAATGTCATCTGCCTCTCAAGGGGCGGTCGGACAAAAGGTTCTGCTCCGATCAGTGCCGCAGCACATTTCACAACCGTTGCAATCAGGAAGAAAATCAGACCTTTCAAGACATCAACCGTATTCTGAAAACTAACCGAAAGATTTTGTTGCGCCTGTGCCCCGCAGGGGTACGTGAGGTGCCACTGAAACAACTTCGTGAAATGGGATTCAGTTTCGAATACCTGACCCACATCAAAATCAAATCGGGAAAGAAGATTCTTTACTGCTATGACCACGGTTATTCTACGAAGGGGCGAATTGCAGTCATCTATTCTTCAGGCTGCCTTCCTTCGTCCAGCATGTATCGCGACCAGGTGTCATAGTACCCGTTCATGGTATTAATATAATCCGCCGCCATCTTGACCAGGGGTTCGCGCCACGCTGCATCGTGTCCAAAGGCTGCCAAAGCATCCACATCAGCGGATCCCTTTCGTGAAGCACTCCTGATCTGTGCCGACGCGACGGCCACGGCCATGGTGCTGATGACTGTCTCCACGTTCTTCATCTTCCGATGACAGAGCCGGTGATCAATCTTCTGTGCACTCGGCTGAAGCTGTTTCAAAACAAAGGATCGGCTGCCAACGGTTAATGGAGTAAAAAATCTGGGAAGTGCATACTGCATCTGGGTCTGCACCCAATGCACCCTGTCCCCTTCGTTGGTCCAGGATGGCTGCTTCAGTGACAGGTAGGGCTGAAGGCTGGAATGAAGGGCTTCCTTGATGTCGAGCAATCTCCACTTTTCCTTCCGGTCATCCCACACAAGCAGTACGTAACGTGTTACGCCAAGACTGCCTGTACCGGCAATCCGGAACAATGCATCATGAACAGTGAGGTAGCCATATCGTTCGTGCAGAAAAGGGTTGACCGACTTCAGAACCTTGTCGCGGTCTTCCTCCGGAATTGCAACAGTCTTGCCATCGATAAGTTTCAGCCGCTCTGTCTTCTTGTCCATCCTGGCCCTGATCATGTCGCTCTCCTTCCCCTTCTCGGCCATGCTGAAGAATTCCTGAATGAGCGGCGGACTGGTTTCTGACTGGATCGCATATGCCTTTCCCTCCACCAGTGCTGCACTGTATTCTTCCAGAAAAAGTTTCATCAGATCCTTGGCCTCTGACATGGAATACTGCCACAGTTCAGACGCCATTCCGATGCTGCAAATAAACCTTCCAAGTTCCCAGGCGGCGGGTGCAAGGGCGGCTTCGTCAAAATCGTTGATATCGAAATAGACCAATCCATTGGCGGCGCGGTAACTCCCGAAGTTCTCCAGGTGCAAGTCGCCCGAAATCCACACGGGCGGCCCGGTCTTAAGGGCAGGCTCCTGATGAAGGTCCTCATAAAAAAGGTGACAAGTGCCGCGATAGAAACCAAAGATGTTATCGGCCAGAGCCAGAAACTTCCGTTGTTTCAATTCGGGCATCCTGCCTGCGTTGAAATCCTTAATCCTGTTTATCAGAGATTTCATTGTCAATTAAAATCTTTTGAGCCCGCCAACAATAAACGGTCACTGTAGTCCAATTAATGTTTGGAAACAGCCCCGTCTACTCCTATTATTAAACTAAAATAGATACAAGTATGTCTCAATGGTCATTACAGGGTAAAAAGGCGCTCGTAACAGGCGGTACCAAAGGAATAGGCCTTGCCATCAGTCAGGAGTTTCTTGACCTGGGTGCCGAAGTCCTGGTGGTGGCCAGGGACACAAAAGTGATAGAAAACAAGCTCCGCCACAGCGCCCGGGTTTTCAGGCTGGATGGGGACCTGTCAGACAAAGATTTCAGAAGTCAGGTGATCAATAAGGTCTCCGAAAACTGGGGAAAGCTGGATGTGCTTGTCAACAATGTGGGCACAAACATCCGCAAGAAGTTCGTCGACTATACCGAAGAAGAATACCGCCGCCTGTTTGAAACCAACCTCTTCAGTGCCATTGACCTGACACAACAGGCATTTCCGCTTCTGAAGAATTCGGGTCACGCCAGCGTAATCAATATTGCTTCAGTAGCCGGGACTTTTGATGTGCAGACCGGACCGCCTTACGGCATGACCAAGGCTGCTCTCATTCAACTTGCCAGGCATCTTGCCGCCGAGTGGGCTCCTTTTAATATACGCGTCAATACTGTTTCTCCCTGGTATATCCGCACCCCCCTCACCGAGTCGGTGCTTTCCCAGCAGGAGCGTTATGATAAGATCATCGCACGCACGCCCATGGCGCGAGTCGGCACACCGGAAGAAGTTTCCGGCATCGTCAGCTTCCTCGCGATGGACAAGGCCAGCTACATCACAGGGCAAAATATAATGGTCGACGGCGGTATGGGAGTAAAGGGATTATGAGGAGAATAACTCATCCGGTCTTTCTATTCTTTGGACTTGCGCTGCTTCTTATTGGCTGTAAGAGGAGCACACCCGTAGAGCCTGGCACTTCGCTTGAACTGGCACGCGAAAGGAAGACTGAGATTCAAAATCTCAAATATCACCTCCTCTTCCATATACCCGATCAATCGAAGGATCCGATCAAAGGCGAAGCGGAAATTATATTTGACCTGGCCTCAATTCCTTCCCTTCTGCAGCTCGACTTCAAGGCCGACTCATCCAACATCAGAACTGTAACCGTGAACGGGGAAATCACTGATCCAAAGGTGACCAGGGAGCATGTCCTTATTGAAAGAGGTCAGCTGCGATCCAATGAAAACATTATCCGCATTGAATTCACTGCGGGTGAAGCAGCACTCAACCGCAGTGCTGAATACCTCTACGCACTGTTCGTGCCCAGCCGGGCGTCAACTTGTTTTCCTGTGTTCGATCAGCCTGATCTGAAGGCTGTTTATTCGTTAGCACTCGACCTGCCTGAAATCTGGGAAGCCGTAACAAATGGCAAGGCGTTATCGAGCCAGAAAGACGGTGACCGGAAGACCATCACCTTTCAGGACACCAAACCGATCAGCAGTTACCAGTTTGCCTTTGCTGCCGGTTTGTTCAGGAAGGCCACTGATGCTGGCTCCGGGATGACCATGTACTATCGCGAAACCGACACCGCAAAAGTATCACGGAATCTGCCGAAGATTTTTGAGCTGCACCGTCAGTCCATCCAATGGCTTGAGCAGTACACCGGCATTCCTTATCCATTCGACAAATTTGATTTTGCACTCATGCCGGCCTTCCAGTTTGGAGGCATGGAGCACCCGGGGGCCATTTTCTACCGCGAAAGCAGCATCATCCTTGATCCGTCAGCCTCAGTCAATGACGAATTACGCAGGGCCAGCCTCATTGCCCATGAGACCGCCCACATGTGGTTCGGCAACCTGGTGACGATGGAGTGGTTTAACGACGTGTGGCTGAAAGAAGTATTTGCCAATTTCATGGCAGCCAAGATTGTGAACCCAGGCTTTCCCGCCATTAACCATGAACTGAGGTTTCTCATGGCACACTATCCTGCGGCGCTTGAAATTGATCGCAGTGCGGGAAAACATCCCATTCAGCAACCATTGGATAACCTCCGCAATGCAGGCAGCATCTATGGAGCCATCATCTACCAGAAGGCTCCCATCATGATGCGAAATCTGGAATCGCTGATGGGTGAAGAAAACTTCCGGAAAGGATTGCAAGATTATCTCCACACCTATTCTTATGGCAATGCCACATGGGATGATCTCGTGAACTCCTTAAGCAAGCACACACCCCTGGACTTATCAGCCTGGAACAAGGCGTGGATCAAGACAGGGGGCATGCCTGAGGTGCACTACACATTCGACAAGCAAGGCAAGAAACTCACCATAGAGAATTATGGTGACTCTTCCAGAACAGGATGGCCTCAAACCGTGAGCTATGATGTGTACACTACTGAAGGGCATGAGTCGCACGAATTGAACATCGGAAATTCAGGAATGGCTGAGAGCGAAGTGGATCAGACGCCGGTGCATATACTGCCTAACCGCGGTGGCAGGGGGTATGGATTCTTTTCTGCATCGCCTGGGGATCTTGAGTGGATGCTGCAGATGGTACGAACAGAAGAAGATGCGCTGGTTAGAGCCGGCATCTGGATCAACCTGTGGGAACATTTTCTGCGGAAGAGCATACCTACCGACCGGTTAATGGACGAAGCTATTGCATCTGTGACTGCAGAGTCCGACCCCATCCTGATGGAGTACCTTACCGATAAGATTTCAAAAATCTATTGGCAGTTCATGAAGCCTGAAGACCGGGGCCTGATATCGGCGCATCTTGAAGACGCAATCTTTGAACGCATGGCGATTGAAAAGGATCCTTCCCTGAAGCGCGCGCTGTATCGCGCTTATGTGGATGTGGCCATCAGCAAGCAAGGTGTTGTCAATCTTATTAAATTCTGGAACAACCAGATCACCCTGGGGATCGAACTTTCAGAAAGGGATCATATCCAGCTGGCATATGAAATTGCCCTGCGGCAGGCAGAAGGTTATGAGAAGATACTTCAACAGCAATTGGAGCAGGTGAAAAATCCGGATCGAAAAGCTGAGATCAGTTTCATCCTTCCTGCATTGTCGGCGGACCAGCAGGTGCGGGATCGGTTCTTCGAAAGTCTGCGCAAAAAGGAGAACAGGACCCGCGAACCTTGGGTGCTGCAGGCCGTGCGTCTGCTGCATCACCCTTTGCGTGGAAATCTTTCAGAAAAATATATTCCTGAAAGTCTGCAGATGCTTGAAGAACTTAAGCGCACCCAGGACATCTTCTTTCCCAAAGGATGGCTGGACGCCACATTGGGTGAATATCAAAGCACAACGGCTGCGAAATATGTACGGGATTATCTTCAGCAGAACAAGGCACTGTCCGCCGATCTGAGAAACAAACTGCTGCAGTCTTCAGACATGTTGTTCCGGGCTAGTTTAGCAGTTAGTCCTGAGTAGTTAGTCCATAGTCAGGACTGGCTATAATTATACAAATACAACCTTTCAGCGTCATTCTGCGTTACCTCCACAGCTAAAGATATTTTTAATTGATGTGGAAAAATAATCCTCTGCCTGGATGAATTCCGACAGCAGATTATTTGGAGGGGAAGTTATGAATTGGAATACTATTTACATTTCCGGAAATGGAGACTTCAGAGAGGAAGTCAGGAGAAAGCTTGAATATTATCTTCCGGAAGGAACTATTATGCCTGGTTTTCTGGGTGCTCTCCCAGCTGAAGGAACCCATGATCTTTACTGGATTGATGCCAACATTCCGGTTCGTCAGATCAAAGAGGCGATAGGCGCCCGCTTGATCTGGAAGCACCGCCTTCACTTTTGTACCACGCAGGAGGAATTCCAGTCAGCACATCAGATCACCGAAGAACTCTCAAGCCAGGAAAGGCAGCTTATGGAAGAGATGCAGCGCAGGGGCGCCGCGTAGGCCTGATTATTTTGCATTTCATTAACAAAAGGAATGCTTTCGTCTGCAACCGGCCGAATTGTGAAGCCGTTTAAGCATTCATACCCAATCACCTATGAAAAGCATTTTCACCATTGCGCTCCTCTGTCTTTTCCTCACGGCAGCAGCGCAGGACAACTCTGTTCTTGTTTCGCCTGAGTGGCTGAACCAGCACCAAAAGGACAAAGACGTGGTCATCGTGCAGGTGAACTTCCTGAAGATGGACTACGACAACGAACACATTGAAGGCGCACGATTCCTGTGGCCTGGTTGGCTTTCTCCAGACTCACCCAACGGCTCAATGGAATTGCCGGAAGTTTCAAAAGCGGCAGAAAGCCTTGGGCAGATGGGCATCAGCAACCAATCCCACGTGGTGCTGTATTATGTTCGCAATGAAGTGAGTCCCACCACACGGATGTTTCTTGTGATGGAGTACCTCGGCCTTTCAGGGAAGGTATCCGTTCTCAACGGCGGCATTGAAGCCTGGAAGAAAGCAGGCTATCCTGTTACAAAAGAAGTACCTGTTGTAAAAAAGACCTCCTTCAAACCCAGTGTCAATCCGGTTATCGTTGACCGTAACTATGTACTCAACCATCTGAAATCGGAAGGCACGGTGGTAGTGGATGCCCGCGCTGCAAGATTCTATGACGGCGAACCCACTGGCAATCCTCGTGATGGTCATATTGCCGGGGCAAAGAACATTCCCTACCAGGAAATGGTGGACCAGAACAACATGTTCAAACCTGCCGATCAGCTGCAGACCTATTTCACACCAGTGGTTAACAAAAACCAGGAAGCGATCACTTATTGCTTCATCGGTCAGACGGCCAGTGTCGTTTACTTTGCGGGAAGGATGTTGGGTTACAACATGAAACTCTATGACGGCTCGATGCAGGAATGGAGCCGGATACCGGATCTGCCCATGGAGAAATCACCGGGCAAGTAAAGGGAT
>JBDHXU010000088.1:0-12032 GCA_039810905.1 Cyclobacteriaceae bacterium
GCACGGACCGCGTCAACTGAAATCATCCGTCGCGGCGATCTTCTGCCGCCAAAAGTAAACATCATATCATCACCAAAGCCGCCGCCGGACTTGTTGGTAACCACAATATGTTCTTCCGGCTTTAACTGGCTCAGCACATCACTATAGTCCGCCAGAAAATCCTTGGCCACCTTGATGAAACGGTCATAATTGACGGCAGAAGTGCTGTCATCTTCTTCAGTTCCTGCCTTTACAGGCTCGCCCATGCGCCTTTTCTCCCGGAGCACTTCGCGATCCGCAATCTTCATTTCATCGGAACTGGACCTTGACCAACTGTATGAGATTCCATCGGGGGACACGTTGACCGTTGTTGGTTCTCCACCGACAATGAAGCCATTGAACGGGCCGCCGATGGGCACCCGAAATGTAACACCATATCCCTGGGTATAACTGCTTTCCACCGACACCGGGAAAAAGTTGCGGCGCTGGTACTGTTGCCGCAGCAGGGTGCTCAGGATATTCTCGGCCACCTCCATATCCTGCTCCATGCGCTGGTCCCCATATTTGTTCTGGGCATATGCCACACTTGTTGCCATACACAACAAGATCACTGCCCGATTCATTATCTTTTTCATAACCATCTCCTCTTAATTGCTTTTCTTTAATTGATTACTTGTTCCATTGCTGGAGATCAGACTCGTTAATATCTGCTCTGTCTCCTGTTTGATCTGATCCGTATTTTGTTCCATGCTGGCCATCCTGGTCTGCAGCAGTTCCAGATCCTGCTTGCGCTGTTCCTGCAGGTACTTCGAAAAATCAACCAGCAGGCTTTCGATATACTCCTTCTGACCGGCTGAAGAAAGCTGCAGGTAGTCCTTCATCAGCTTCAGATTGTCACGCTGCATCTGACCGACATACTTCTTCACTTCGTCCTCATTGGCCAAAGAGGCTGTCTTCATCAGGCGATCTATCTTTTCCGAACTCCGGTCCATATTCTGCCGCACCGAATTTTCCAGCGCTACCCGCTCCTTCGACCATGAACTTTGGAGCTCTTCATTGTTTACTGCGAGGGAATTCTTTATCATCTGATCCACCTGCTGCTGCGTGAGCCTGTTCTCCTCCCTCGGCTTTTCCTGCAGTTGAAAGCCTATCCGCAATTCTCCGGAAGAGTATCCCACACCCAGACCCATCAGACGTGCAGCTATCAGCACGACCAGGAATGAAGCAGCGATCCCGAGTGTCATACGGAAGTAGCGCTCCTTCCATATGGGTTTGTCCACTTGTCCCACGATAATTGGCGGCGCGATGACTTCCTCGTCTTCGAGGCGCGACATTGCTTTTCTGACAAAGCCCCAGGATTCAAGCCGGCGCAGTTCTTCCGGGTGCTCCGCGAGATAGGCCTCCACCATGCTGCGGTCAGCATCATCTATTTCGCCGTAACAATAGGCGATCAGCATGGCCTCATCAGGTTTCAAATGGTTATTCATAACCTATTGTTTCTTTGGTGATCTTCCTGCTTTCCATAATTTTCTTCATGGCCTCCAGTCCATAGTACATCCTGGACTTGACCGTGTTCTCCGACAACGAAAGGGCTTCAGCGATTTCCCTGAACTTCAGCCCTTCATACTCCTTCATAATCAGCACCTCCCTTTGTTCGTCGCTCAATTCCATCAGACAAGAGTGCAGCAAGTCTGCAAGTTCACCCTGCCTGAATTTCCGTTCGGGGTCCTGCGACCGGTCCGCAGAAGCCTCCCACCGGTAACTTTCCTCGCCTTCCCCCGGCCGGAATTCGTGAAGAGAAACTGCACGCGATGACTTTCGTCTCCTCAATTCCTCGCGACAACAATTCACTGCAATGGTATATAGCCAGGAGCGGAACCTCGTGATCTCCTGCAGCAGGCTGATGTTACGGTGCATGGCGATGAAAGTCTTCTGTGCCACCTCCATGGCCTGGTCGTGGTCATAAAAGAACTTATAGCTGAAGTTGTAAATCCTCTTGTACCAAATCTGCATCAGCCTTCCCTGGGCATGGTGGTCCCCTTCGCGTGCCCGCGCGATGAGGTCATCGGTATGCATCATGGCCTTTCTGGAATAGGTTCGATTCACAGTTTCAGAGATCTCTGGAAGTTCTACGGCTAAGATGCCTCCGATGGCGAAAAAGTTTTAGAATAATGCCACACTTTTCGGGGCCAAACCCGGATTCAGTCCATACTTTATCTTTGCGGCCGTGAAAAGGCTAATTTCCCTGCTCATCCGGTATGTCCCTCGTAAGTATTTGCAAAGGGTAAGTGGAATCGGGCTGCGGGTCATGGGGCTCTTTTACGCCGGGAATGGCGTGGAATGTCCCATTTGCCGGCATCACTATCGCAGCTTCCTGCCCTATGGAAGAGTGAATCCAAGACCCAATGCGCTTTGCCCCCACTGCCAGTCGCTGGAACGACACAGGCTCATTTGGCTCTACCTGCAGGAGAAGACGGAATTCTTTCAACATCCGATGGACGTGCTGCACATTGCACCGGAAGCATGCTTCATGCCTGGCTTCGGAAAGCAACATGGATCACGGTATGTAACCGCCGATCTGGAATCGCCCCTGGCCAAAGTGAAGATGGACATTCACCAGATGCCTTTTGGAGCCAACAGCTTTGACGTGGTGTTGTGCAATCATGTGCTGGAACATGTTGAGAACGACATACAGGCAATGCGTGAAATCTGCAGGGTGTTGCGTCCGGGCGGATGGGCGATACTACAGGTGCCATTTTTTCATCCTGTGCCGGAGGCGACACTGGAAGATCCTGCAGTGACATTGCCTTCCGAAAGGGAAAGAGTATTCGGGCAGGATGATCACGTTCGCAAATACGGCAAGGACTACGTCAGCCGCATTCAATCCAGCGGTTTGTCTGCAGAAGGATCCAACTTCGGCAAATCGTATGCGTCTAACAACCGGTATGGCCTGTCGGTGAACGAAGTGCTCTACATCGCCACCAAACCAAAATGAATACAAAAGAAAATGCCTGACTTTGAAGGCCAGGCATTTTCCGTTGTCAGACTAGATTACTTTCCAAGTTTGTCCAGTACATCCATCACTTCCTTTACGTGAACGCGGCTTGTTTCAAGCAAGGCCTTCTCTTCACTATTGAGATCCAATTCGATGATCTTCTCCACGCCGTTCTTACCCAGTATTACGGGAACGCCGAGGTAGCAGTTCTTGATGCCGTACTCACCGTCGAGCTGCACGCAGGCTGGAAGCACACGGCGCTGATCTCTCACAATCGATTCTACCATCTGGGCTGCAGCTGAGCCGGGTGCATACCAGGCAGAGGTTCCCATCAGTTTCACCAGCTCGCCGCCGCCGACTTTCGTGCGTTCGATGATAGCATCCAGTTTTTGCTTGTCGATAAGTTCAGTCACCGGAATACCTGCCACCGTTGTGTAGCGCGGCAGCGGTACCATGGTGTCACCATGCCCACCCAGAATCATGGCCTGAATATCCTTCGGGGACACGTTTAGAGCCTCCGCAAGAAATGCCCTGTAGCGCGCAGTGTCAAGGATACCCGCCATGCCCATCACTTTCGTGCGGGGCAGTTTGCTGGTGAGGTGAGCCTGATAGGTCATCACATCCAGCGGATTGGAAACCACAATGACAATGGCGTTGGGGGAGTGCTTGACGATATTCTCCGTTACGGATTTCACAATGCCGGCATTGGTGCCTATGAGGTCGTCGCGGCTCATGCCCGGCTTGCGGGGGAGACCTGAGGTGATCACCACCACATCAGATTTGGCTGTGCGGGAATAATCGTTGGTGGAGCCGATGGTCCGGCTGTCATACAAGTTGATGGGGGCCTTCTGCCAGATGTCAAGGCTCTTGCCCTCAGCCAGTCCCTCCTTGATGTCGATCAATACAATTTCATTTGCAATTTCACGGTAAGCAAGTACGTCAGCACAAGTTGCACCGACGTTACCGGCACCGACTACAGTGATTTTCATGGTGTTAGAAATTTAGGACACGTGGTAATAAAATATTTCGCTGTTTCCGGCTGCGAAGTGCAGTCTCATGAGAAGCGGCGAACAAGGCAAAATTACCACCGGCAATACTAAAGAAAAAGAGAAGGAAGCTTTAATTGTGATTAAAACGAATCTCAAGTGACTTCCTGGTGGCCGGTGTCACTTTGTACCGATCATCAACACGGTAACCTACCACCCAAATCACCTGACCACCGGATAACAAAACAGTGACATCATCCTTGGCGCTGAGCGGAACTTTTTCATCAATCAGAAAGTCACTGATCTTCTTCGGGTGTGACATTCCCAAGGGAAAGAATGAATCTCCCTTCTGCCATTTTCTCCAGGAAAGAGGAAAGATGATTTTTGTCAGGTCGAGATGGGCAACATCAGCGTCTGAAGTCACTTTTGGCGTTTTGATCTTCAATTCAATCCTGAAATTTCCCAGGGCCGCCTTGTCTTGTCCTTCCTCGACGAGAATTTCTTCATGAAGGGTTGTCTTGCGGGTCACGATAATGCTGTCGCGGTCGATTACAGCCCGATGACTCTCGGAAAAGAATTGTCTTCCAGGCTGGCCGTCAAATGCCTGCGCCATCTGCACACAACGGTCCCAGTTGAAGCCCAGTGGCTTGAGGCATTCATAGCAAACAAAGGCCGGGTTCTTGAGAAAAGACAGGATGTTTTTGTCGAGGTACCAGGTGTCTCCTTCGCGACGCAAGATCGTATCTTTTAGTTGTTCCAGCCCGCGCGTCATCAGCTCATGAGCCCCCTCCAGTTTGGCAAGGGTGTCGGCCGTGGTGGTTTCAAGACCGGGGTTGATTTCTTTCAAGAGGGGCACCACCTTATGACGGATGAAGTTGCGGCTGTACTCCACGGTATCATTGCTGGCGTCCTTCCTGAAGTTGATGCCCCTTGAAGTTGCAAATGACTCTATCTGGTTCCTGGTTGCAAAAAGCAGCGGACGTATGATTCTGTCGTTACGAACCGGAATTCCGGTCAATTGATCGAGCCCGGCACCATGGGTTACGCGAAGGAGCAACGTCTCCAGGTTGTCATTAAGATGATGGGCCGTTGCAATGGTGGCAAACTTCTCTTTGGAGGCCAGCTCTTCAAACCATGCATACCGAAGATCCCGTGCAGCCATCTGGAGGGAGACGCCGTTTTCTCTGGCATAGTTCTTGGGATCAAAGCGCTTGCTGTGAAACGTAATACCATGTTCTTTGCAGAAAGCGGAAACAAAAGCCTCATCCTCTTCCGAGGCCGTGCCCCGCAATTGGAAGTTGCAATGCGCTACTGCAATCCTGTACCCCCCCTCTCGGAAAAGGTGAAGCATGACCATGGAATCTACACCTCCGCTGACCGCCAAAAGGATACGGTCATGACGGAAGGCAAGGTCATGCCTCTCAATGAAAGACTGGAACGCTTCCTGCATCAGTCAAAAATACCAAAAGTCAGCGCTATGAGGCGCTTTGTCTAAATTTGCGCCCGACTCATGAGAAGGTTCTTCCTGCTTTTTTGGCTGATTACAATGGCTACCGCTTCCCTGGCCCAAAGGAAAGTGAAGCTGGACCACGCCAATACACTGAAGGGCTACGTGCAGGAAGGCAAGCGGGTAGACTGGGTCGTTGGCGACGTGGTCTTCAAACAAAACCAGACGACGATCTACTGCGATTCCGCCATCTTTTTCCGAGCTAAAAATTCCGTTGAAGCCTATGGCAAAATCAAGATCCTCGAAGGTGATTCGGTAACAGTTACGGCGCTCAAGCTAAACTATGACGGCGACAAGAAGATTGCCTATCTGCGCAACAATGTTGTCTTCCACAAATTAAATACCGCCACGCTGTACACCGACTTTCTGGATTACGACCGCCCGAAGAACGAGGCGCGTTATTTCCAAAATGGCAAACTGGTGGACAGCACCAATACCCTCACCAGCGTGAAGGGCTACTATGACCTGCGCACCAACACTGCATCATTCAAGACAGATGTGAAGGTGCTCAACAAGGACTACACGATGTCATCCGACACTTTGCAGTATAACTCGAAGAACCGATTTGTGTACTTCCGTGCACTCACCAAACTCGAAGACCACCAGGGCGGCATCGCCTATTATGAAAGCGGCTTCTATGATACCAGGCAACGGCAATCAGATTTGTCGAAAGGAGATTTTCAGACACCCAATTATGAGTTGAAAGGTGCCAGGTTATTTCTGGACGACACAAAAAAAATGTATAAGGCAAGAGGAAATGTCGTGCTGGTTTCCAGGAAAGACAACATGCAGGTACATGGCGACGAGGGCGTATACAACAAGAAGACACTCATCAGCAAAGTGTATGGTCATGCCTATGCCGCCATGGTGACGGAAGAGAAAGACACCATCTTCATTTCTGCTGACACGCTGGTATCGATCGACAACAACGACCCATCCAAAAGAAAGCTGGTCGCCTATCATCATGTGCGGATATTCAAGTCCGACATCCAGGGAAGGTCTGACTCCCTCATTTATAATGCAGGCGATTCCACTTTATATTTTTATCGCAATCCAATCCTCTGGGCCACCGGCAACCAGATGACGGCCGACTCCATCAAGGTTCTGGTTCAGAACAAGAAGATCAGCCGCATCAACATGGTATCCAATGCCTTTGTCGTCTCGTCCGATACACTGCAGAACTACAATCAGATCAAAGGCCGCAAGATGACTGCCTATTTTGACGGCAAGACCATCCATCATGTGGTGGTGGAAGGCAACGGTGAAAGTGTCTACTTCGCCCTGCAGGAAAAAGAGGAGACGCTGGAAGGAAAGAAAGAGAAATTCACTATCGTGAGCGGGATGAACAAGATCATCTGCAGCAATATGAAGATCAACTTCAAGGCAGGAAAGGTCAACAATGTGAGCTTTTACGTCAGGCCCGATGCCTCCTTCATTCCACCTCAAGAACTTAAGCCGGATCAGATGCTCCTGAAGGGCTTCACATGGCATGGAGACGAAAGGCCCACCCGGAAAGAGGTAGGTTCAGACAGTCACAATCTTCCGCAACGAACCATCCCTGAAAAATAATATATTGATCATTCAATATTTTTCAGAACTTCTTTGACATCCGCCAGCTTTGGCCTAAATTTTCACCGATCAGGTGTATCCACCCCATGGCTAGACACTTATTGGTTCTGGCTTTTGCTATAATCGCCTCCCTTAAAGGCCTGGCCCAGGGATTCGAATGGACAGACCGTCAGGAGACCATGCAGGCGGGAGTAGGTCAAACCCTGCGCATACCCATTCGCATCAAGAACACCTCAGACAAGGCCCAGTTCTTTGTGATCAGAAAGGCCCAGGCTGACTTGAATTCCAACCAAAAGGGCTATTTCTGCCTCGACGATGATTGCCTGGATCAAGGGATTGAACAGTTCTCCAAGCGAATTGAGCCCGGTGAAACCCTGAATAATCTTTACTATACCGTAGAAACAGGGCTGGTGACAACCAATAATACTTTGAGATTTGAGGTATTCGCCAAGGCAAGCCCCAACCTGGTGCTGGACCATACCATTTCCCTGGCTGTGGACGAAAAGCCTGCCAAATCGCTTGTGTTCCAGTCCAGGGACATCTCCATCCATGATGTTTACCCCAACCCCATAGTCGACCAGGCATTCATAGACTACCGTATTTATAACGAGCAATTGAAGGCCAAAGTGGTGATTCACAATATTTTGGGGGTGGCTGTGGGCAATTACGAGATGCCGGTTTTTGAGAACAGGGTAAAAATCCAAGCCGACGACTTTGTTTCAGGGGTGTATTTCTACACCCTATATCTGGATAATGTGGGTGTTCTGACCCGGAAGATGATTGTCAGGAAATAAAGGCCTGGTTTTCGCGTTGAATCCATGCGTTTCTGATTTCCTGCATTGAATCGTATATTTGCGGCCTTCTTATGATGCGTAAAATCTCTTTTGTGGTGTTGGCTGGTCTCATGGCGGTGGTTATCACCTCCTGCAGCAAATTCCGGAAGATCCAGAAAAGCGAAGACTGGCGTATCAAGTACGATGCAGGGCTTAATTACTATAACAAGAAAGACTATTACCACACTGCCATTCTCTTCGAAGAGATTCTGCCTGTGGTGAGGGGTCTTCCTGAGGGCGAGAAAGTGGAATTCTACCTGGCTTACTGCCAGTATTACGAACATACCTATCTTCTGGCCTCCAACCAGTTCAAGACCTTCTACGAAACCTACGCACGGAGCTCCCTGGCTGAAGAAGCATTCTTCATGTATGCCTATTCACTTTATGTGGCTTCCCCCGATGCCAACCTGGATCAAAAGAGCAGTGTGGAAGCCATGGACGCCATGCAGAACTTCCTCAACCAGTTCCCCAACAGCAAGTTCAGGGACAAGGCGGTCGATGTGATCACCACCAGCCAGCAGAAGCTGGAACGCAAGGGCTTCGAGAATGCGAGGCAGTATCTGAAGATCAAGAGCTATAAGGCGGCAGTGATCGCCTTCGACAATTTCTCCCAGATGTTTCCGGACTCACATTATCTTGAGGAGGTGGCATATCTGAAAGTGGTTGCAGAGTACAGGCTGGCCCTTCAGAGTTTCAGGAAACTGCAATTGGAGCGCTATACCACCGTGGTCAACTATTACCAGGAGTTGGTCGACAGTTATCCCAACAGCACCTTTCTGAAGGATGCTGAGAAGATGTATTCCGAAAGCCTGGAACAGATCAATAAATTGAAGTCAAACAAAAATTCATAATTCACAGCTATGGCCATTCAACCATCCATTATCACACGCGACATAGACAAGATTGCTGCACAGACGGGAAATATCTATGAGTCTGTAGTCGTCATCTCCAAGCGGGCACGGCAGATTTCCATCAATCTCAAGGAGGAACTCAACAATAAACTTGCTGAGTTTGCAACTACGGTGGACAACCTCGAGGAAGTATTTGAAAATCGTGAGCAGATTGAAATTTCCAAGTTCTATGAGCGCCTTCCCAAGCCAACGTCTTCAGCTCTTGAGGAGTTTGCAGAAGGTAAAGTGATGTACCGTATGCGCTCCGAAACGGAAGTGAAGCCGGAGGCTTGATCATGCTGAAGGGCAGGAAAATCTTGCTCGGTGTCACGGGCAGCATTGCTGCATACAAGGCTGCTCACCTTGTCCGTCTTCTGGTTAAGTCAGAAGCAGAGGTGAAAGTCATCATGACACCGGCTGCCCATGATTTCATAACTGCACTCACACTCTCCACCCTTTCCGGGCATCCTGTTCTTACCAATTTTAAGAAGGATGACACCGGCGTATGGAACAGCCATGTTGAATTAGGATTGTGGGCCGATGCCATGGTCATAGCGCCTGCAAGTGCCAACACAATCGCCAAGATGGCAAACGGTCAGTGCGACAATCTTTTGCTGGCCACTTACCTTTCTTCACGCTGTCCGGTATTTTATGCCCCAGCCATGGACCTCGATATGCTGGAACATCCCGCCACAAAATCCAATCTTGATTCCCTAAGGGCAAGGGACAACCACCTGATCCCTCCGGGTCACGGCGAATTGGCGTCAGGACTGGTGGGAAATGGCCGGATGGCAGAACCGGAAGAGATTGTGAAGCAACTGGAGACCTGGTTTTTCACCAAAATGCCCCTGAAAGGAAAGAAAGCCCTGATTACGGCAGGTCCCACGTACGAAGCAATCGACCCCGTCCGTTTTATTGGAAACCATTCTACCGGTAAAATGGGATTTGCAATAGCTGAAGAACTCGCCGCCGCCGGAGCTCAAGTCGACCTGGTTACCGGTCCGACGACATTGACTGTCACAGCAAAAAGCATTACGGTCCACCCTGTAACATCGGCATTGGAAATGTTTGAACAATGTAAGCAGCTGTTTCCCGCTGCCGACATTACGGTTTTATCAGCCGCCGTGGCCGACTACATGCCAAAGAATCGCTCCGAACAGAAAATCAAGAAAGGAGAAGGCCTCACGCTTGAACTGGTCCGTACGCCTGATATCGCGAAAGAACTCGGCAAGAAGAAGCAACCTCACCAGGTAATTGTTGGCTTTGCACTGGAAACGGAGAATGAACGGAGCAATGCTGAGACCAAGCTTGTGGAAAAGAACTTTGATTTCATTGTGTTGAACTCACTGAAAGATCCAGGGGCCGGATTCGGTCATGATACCAACAAAGTTGAAATCATCAGCCGCAGAAATGGTTCGCATCGCTTTGAACTGAAGTCCAAGAGAGAAGTGGCCCGCGACATTGTAGATACGATTACCAGTTCTCATGCGTAGGATTTACTTCCTGGTCATTTTCCTCGGAGCCCCGCTCCTGCTGTTCGCCCAAGAGCTCAACTGCAAAGTCACCATCAACGCAGACCAGGTTTCCACTTCCGACCGGGGTGTGTTCAAAGACATGGAGCGCGCCATCGCCGCCTTCATGAACACCCGCAAGTGGACCACGGATACCTACAAGAATTACGAGCGCATCAACTGTTCCATTTTTCTCAACATCAGCAAGATGCCGGCCATCGGGTCGTTTGTGGCCAGCGCCCAGATTACAGTAGCACGGCCCGTCTACAATACCAACTACGAAACCGTACTCCTGAATTTTGCCGACCGGGAATGGGAATTCGAATACATCGAATCGCTTCCACTGGAATACAACGACAATACTTATATCAGTAACCTCACCTCCATGCTCGCCTACTATGCCTATATCACCATTGGCATGGATGCTGACTCCTTCAGTGAAAAGGGCGGCGATCCGTATTTCCAGAAGGCGCTCACAGTTGTCAACAATGCACAGTCCTCCAATCGTCCGGGATGGCAGTCGATCGGGAGCACCCGCAACCGCTACAACCTCATAGAGAATATCAACAACCCGCAGATGATTGAGCTTAGGAAGAACACGTACCGCTATCACCGGCTCGCGCTGGATACTTTTGACAAGAATCCTGATGAGAGCAGGCAGATCATCCTCCAGGCACTGAAGAACATCAAGACCGTTTGGCAGATTTATCCCAGCGCCATCTTTGTGATTTCCTTCTTTGATGCCAAAGCCAATGAACTGGTCAATGTTTTTTCAGAAGGGAATCTCAATGTGAGACGCGAGGCCTACGATATCCTTACTACGGTGGATGCCAAGCGGAACATCTATCAAAAGATTATCTCCTCAAATTAATTTCCATTGCTAATTTTGGTTAACCATGCTCAGCCGGTTGACCATCAGGAATTATGCGCTGATCCGCCACCTCGAGTTGCGGCCATCACCGAAACTCACGGTAATCACCGGTGAAACCGGTGCCGGCAAGTCCATTATGCTGGGCGCCCTGGGTTTACTGCTGGGCAATCGTGCAGACACGAAGGTTCTGTGGGACGAAAATGAGAAATGCATCACCGAAGGAATCTTTGAGATCAAGGCGTACAAAATGAAACGCCTGTTCGATGACTACGACCTGGACTATGGCGATCAAACCATCCTCCGCCGGGAAATAACGCCTTCGGGCAAGAGCCGTGCCTTCATCAATGATACTCCCGTTACACTGGAAGTGATGCGAAAGATAGGCTCAAGGCTGATGGACATCCACTCCCAACATGAAACACTGGAGTTAGGCAGTCATCAGTTCCAGTTATCGTTGATCGACGGCTATGCTGGCAATGGTTCCCTCATGCAGGATTATGAACAGGCCTGGAAAGCTTACCAGGAGGCCAGGAAAACATTTGAAACCTTACAGGCGGAATCCGGTCGCCTTAAAGCTGAATATGAACTCGTAAGATTTCAACTCGATGAATTGCAAAAGGCCGGTTTCAGGGAAGGTGAGCAGGAATCCCTGGAAGTAAGTCTGAAGATGGGCGAGCATGGTGAGGACATTAAAACGAGATTGAATGCGCTGGTTACCCTGCTGGGACAATCTGAGCAAAGTGTTGACGCCGCCCTGGGTGAAGCCCTTCATCTCTTGCAGCCCATCCGGAATATTTCCACCGGGCTGGAGCAGCTTGCCTCAAGACTCAGCAGCGCCCGGATTGAACTGAAAGACATTCTGGAGGAAGCCCAGCAGGAAGAGGAGAAAGT
>JBDHXU010000089.1:0-11908 GCA_039810905.1 Cyclobacteriaceae bacterium
ACCCAGGTAATGCCTTCCCCACCCCGGTCGGCATGTTCATCGCGAAAACTCTCGATTTCTTTGCGTGACCTGAAGTAATCGCGGATGACTTTCCGCAGCACGCCCTCTCCTTTGCCGTGAATGATCTTGACTTCATGCTGACCCAGCAGGACCGCATCGTCTATGAATCGCTGCATTACGGGCTGAACCTCCTCGACCCTCATCCCCCGCACATCAAGAACGGGTGAGAAATCCGATTGTCTTTGATGCAACTCAATTCCCTTCACCTTTCGTGCACCGGGCTCCGCCTCTATAAGATCACTTCGGAGCAGCTGATCCAGTTTGAGCGCAGAACGCAAATCACCAAACTGTACAACCGCCGTTTTCCCCTTCAGGGAGAGGATGGTGCCGGTAACTTCACCACCGCGTAAGCGCACTTTGTCTCCCTCTTTCAATGGCGCCTGCTGAACTACCGGAGCGATGACTGCAGGCTTCACCTTCTGACCAAGTTCTTTCAAACCTTCCCTCACTTTCCTGGTCTCTTTCTTCTCTGCCTTGTTCTCACGGATGTGGCGGATGGTTTTTTCAATTTCGCGATTCGTTTCTTTCAACAGGTCAGCTGCTTCTGCCTTGGCGCGATTGAGAATGTCTTTCTTCCTCGATTCTATTTCTCCTGAAAGGGACTGATAATGTTCGAGCGCCTTACGCAGTTCCATTTGCTCGCGTTCCATTTCCTCCTTCTTCCGCTCGAGCGTCACTTTATCCTCCGCCACCTGCTTCATCAGCTTCTCAAGTCCTGCCAGGTCTTTTCCGATGATGGACTCCGCTGTCTCTATTGTTCTATCCGGGAGGCCGGTATTTCTGGCGATCTCCAGGGCGAAGGAACTCCCGGGTTGTCCGATTTCCAGTTTGAAGAGGGGGGTAAGATGTTCCGCATCGAATTGCATAGCTGCATTCCGGATGCCGTTGGTTTGACTGGCGTAGAGTTTGAGGTTATAGTAATGTGTGGTGGCCACACCCCAGGCCTTTTTCCTGACCAGCTGGTCAAGAATTGCCTGTGCAATGCCGCCTCCAAAATTGGGGTCGGTTCCCGCGCCAAGTTCATCCAGCAGAATGAGGCTCTCCCCATCACTTGAACGGAGAAACTGATTCATGTTCCTGAGGTGAGAGCTGTAGGTACTCAGGTCATTCTCCAGTGATTGCTGATCACCAATATCCAGAAAGATGTGCCGGAAGATGCCAACTTTGGAATCTTCATTCATCGGCACCAGCAACCCGGATTGGAGCATGTACTGAATCAATCCCACGGTCTTCAGGCAGACAGATTTGCCCCCTGCATTCGGACCAGACACCAGCAAGAACCGGTTATCTTTTTCAAGAGATATGGTCAGGGGTATCAGTTTTCGTTTACCCTTAAAGGAAAGGTGAAGCAGCGGATGTCTAGCATCTCTCCATTCCAATACCGGTGCGGACTCCACAACCGGAAAGCCGGCATCCAACTCCCTGGCCAGCCTGGCTTTGGCATGTGTGAAATCCAGCCAGCCAAGGAAATCAAAGCCGGACTGCAGCTCATCGTGATGCATTCTCACCTGGGAGGTGAGTTCTCTCAGCAGACGGATGATCTCCCTTCTTTCTTCCAGTTCGAGATCTCTCAGATCATTGTTGGCTTCAATGACTTCGCCCGGTTCGAGGTAAACCGTTTGTCCGGTCGATGACTCATCTACCACGTAACCTTTCATGCGGCGCTTATGTTCGGCCGCCACAGGTATCACCAACCGGCCGTCACGAATGGTGGGCTGCGCACCGGAAGGAGCCCACCCATTTTCCAGCGCCTGTCTCATGAGGTGATCAGCAACAGATCGGATTTTTCGCTCTTCCTCACGAAGCCTTCTCCTGATCCTTGAAAGATCAGACGATGCGTTGTCCTTAACTCTTCCCTCCTCGTCAATGATCCTGGCAATGGAACGCCGCAACGATTCGCCCGGCGAGTGTTCTGTGCACCTCTCTGCCAGGGCCGGTGCGATGGCCTCCTGCTTGCGTAAAAATGTATTAGTCTGGTGAATGACGTCCAGCACCCTGGACAGTTTCAAAAAATCCTGGGTTTCCAGAAAGCTCCCGTCTACTGCTGCGTTCTGCAAATAACTGCGAGGGTCGTCATAGGAAGACAAGGGTAGTTCCAGGCCCCTGTCCTGCAGGCTCAGTACGGACTTGGTTTGTTTCAGTAACAGTATGATCTCTTCCTTGGAAGTGCAGAACCTGATTTCCTGAACGAACTGTTCCCCCAAAGGGCCCTTGCAAAGACCTTTGAGTTTGATTTTTATCTGATCAAAGCCCAGTCTTTCCTCAAAGTCAATAGGGAAAATCATGCACTACTTTGCCGGCTGTGGAGACTGGCGAAGGCGTTGTTCCATCAGGCTCATGGAATCAATCATGGCGTCATAGATGGCTTCCATCTCTTTTGGGTGATCCACATAGTATTTATAAGACAGTAGCAGGACTGAGTCGGTATACCCCTTCTTACGAAAAATGGAGTCCTGAAATGGGGCAAAGAGCTTGTAGGCTGAATCCCTCGGAATAGCCCAGTTCAGGGCTCTGGACTCTCCCATATACATCTGCATCATCAATTGGGCCATCTCCTGCTTCGACAAAACACCCGGAGGCGGGGATTTCTGACGGTTGCACGAAGTCAAGGCCAACAAAACAAGGACTACCGCCCCACCAGCCTTCCATCCATTGAATACTTTCATTAAGCAGCAAATTACTCATATTTTAGCGCCTCGAAAATGATGCCATAGTGAGGGAACTTCTCAAAAAACTGCGTCGATATGAAATTCAGATCCGCAAGGCGATCAACAGCCAGATGCAGGGAGACTTTCACTCTATCTTCAAAGGATCGGGTCTTGAATTCGACGATGTGCGACCCTATCAGTACGGGGACGACATCAGGACGATCGACTGGCATGTAACAGCAAAGGGCCATGGCACTTTTGTAAAGACTTTCAGGGAAGAGAAGGAACAGACCATCTATTTTATTCTGGATGTCAGCGCTTCACAACAGATCGGCAGCCCTGGCAAGACAAAGTTTGACATCGCGATGGAAATATGCGGCGTGCTGGCCCTCTCCGGCGCCAAGGAATCCAGTCAGGTGGGCCTCATCTGCTATTCAGATGAGCGGGAATCCTTCATCAAACCCAAGAAAGGAATTGCACAGGCCTACGCGATACTTTCCAACCTCGAGAAATTGAGGCCGCGTTCATCCAGGACCAATCTCGCCAAAGCCGTCTCATTTGCCCTGAACTCCATCAAGAGAAGGAGCGTCATCATCATGATTTCAGACTTCATCGACGAAGGATATTTCCACAATCTCCAATCGCTTGCGCGGAAGCATGACCTCGTGATCATACAGATCAGCGACAAGCGTGAAACTCAACTGCCGAAGCTTGGCATCATCCCTACCCTTGACAAAGAGTCAAAACGGACCGTTTGGATAAACACTTCCTTCGGCGGGTTCCGCGATGAACTGGTTCAGCATCACCAGGAACGCAAGAACGAACTGGTCAAATTCAGCCGCAAACACCAGATCAACCATCTGGCCATCAATACAGATGAGGACTATGTGCCCAAACTGCTTCGCCTGTTCAAGGTGAGAAACAAAACCCTCAAGACTACGTAAAGCATGTCCATGAAGCTGTTACGCTGGTCGGTATTGACCATTCTCATGTTCAATGGTATTTGTTCCCTGCATGCACAGGAAGTACAGGTGCGTGCACGCTTTCAGCTGGACAGCCTAGCCATCGGCGAATGGGTTCCCTTCACCCTTACGGCAAAGTATCCATCCTCAAGGCAGGTGCTCTTTCCCGACTCCACTTTCTCCTTTCTACCATTCGAGTTAAGGAAGAAGAAGTTCTTCCCCACCCGCACCAAAGGGGACTATAGTTATGACAGCGCTGTCTATTTCCTCACCACATTTGAAATCGACCGTGTTCAGAGACTTCAGCTTCCTGTCTTTGTACTACAGGCGCGTGATTGCGTTGCCATTCAGTCGCAAGTCGACAGCATCCTGTTGAGCTATCGCGTTCATAAGGTCCCTGATTCCGTGGCGGTGGAGAAATTGCCGTTAAAGACGAACACGGCCTATCAGAGAGTCAGCTGGCTTTTTAATTATCCCCTCTATGGTATTCTGGGATTTATACTGATCGTACTGCTGATTGTGGCCTGGCTCATATTCGGAAAATCCGTCCGTCGGTATTTTACCCTCAGGCGATTGTCACGCGAATATGAATCCTTCGTCCAGGAGTTCAACCGTTCGGTGGAAACTATCGCTGCCGGCTTCTCCTCCAAAAAAGCGGAGGAGGCGACTGTTATGTGGAAGAGGTACATGGAGAAGCTGTATCAACAGCCTTTCACCAAGTTCACATCGCGTGAAATCAACGCGCTGGCAGGACACCCTGGCCTTTCGCAGGCATTAAAGGAAATCGACAAGGGAATTTATGGCGGCATCCCCAGCACGGCGGATTCATTTCGCGCCCTTGGAAGTTATACCGCGGAGCAATTTCAGAAGCGTCAGACAGAGATAAGGAATGGATAGCATTAACTACTGGTCACTGGAGTGGCTTGCTCCCTCAACCTTACGGGCATTCACCTGGGGCAATGCCTTTTATCTCTTCCTGCTGGGGCTTGTACCAATCCTTCTCATTGCGCGCTGGCTTTGGCGCTACTTCTTCAACCAGAAACTGCCTGTAGCTTTCACGCGAAGTGAATTCCCCCGCTCTCCAGTCACGTGGCTTCGAATTATTCCGGAACTTCTCCTGGCGCTGATCCTCTGTCTGCTGCTGATAGCCCTTGCCCGGCCCCAGAAGAGCAACGAAAAGGTCGAGCAATGGACCGAAGGCATCGACATCATGCTGGCCATCGATATTTCACAGTCCATGCAGATAGAGGACTTCACGCCCAACCGGCTTGATGCGGCCAAGAATGTGGCGCGTGACTTTATCAAAGGCCGCCTGCAGGACCGCATCGGCATCGTGGTATTCTCAGGTGATGCCTTTTCGCTTGCCCCCCTTACCACTGACTATGCCTTGCTGAATTCCTATCTCAATGAGTTGAACTTTGATATGATCGAGAGCCGGGGAACTGCAATTGGCAGCGCCCTTGCCGTGGTCACCAACAGGATGCGGGAGTCAAACTCGAAGTCGAAAGTGTGCATCCTCCTCAGCGATGGTGACAATACTGCAGGCAACATCGACCCCATCACCTCCGCCGAACTGGCGGCCGCCTATAACATCAAGATCTACACGATTGTCGTCGGAAAGGAAGGCATGGTTCCGTTTGGCAAGGACTTCTTCGGACGGCCCAACATGGTAGAGAATACCGTGGATGAAACCACCATGAGAAAGATTGCAGATATCGGCTCGGGTGAGTTCTTCAGGGTGACTGACAACCAGGCGCTTCTGCAGGTGTTCCGAAAGATCGACCAGTATGAGAAAGCAGAAATCAAGGAGACTCGCTTCAAAGATACTTCTGACTTCTACTTCATTTACCTGCGATGGGCGCTGGTACTCTTTCTCGTATGGCTTGCCCTGAAAAGCAGTTTTATCTCCAACGCCCTCCAGGACTAGGCCTTTGCGGCAAGAAATACAAGGCGGGTACCGAATATAATCAACCCGATCCCAAGTACGATGTTGATCATCCGGAGCACCTTTGGAGTGACCAGTTTGCGCAACCTGCCCGCCAGCCATGCTTTGAGAAGATCTGTAGCAAAAACAGTGACTAACAGGCTGGCAAAGAACCGGGATATCTGGGACTTGCCGGTATAGCCGAATTCCACTGTTACCAGGCTGAACGTGGCAAGCCAGAACAAGAGCACTGTCGGAGTTGTGCCATTGATGAGGAAACCTTTGATAAGATAACGAACGGGGTATCTGGCCTTGACAGGATCAGGCCGATCTGTTGGAGTGATATTTGACTTGCGGAGGATGTGGCTCAGGCCAAATATCACCAGCAGGATTCCTCCGCCATAGCCAATCCAGTTGCGGTAGCCGGAATCCAGGACCCATGTGGCCAATCCAAGGTAGCAAAGCATGATCATGCAAAGATCACTCATTGAAACTCCAATAATCAGCAGTACGCTGTTCCACATTCCATACTGCAGGCTGGTCTGAATGATCGTGAAAAAAACAGGGCCCACGAGTAATGCAAGCACCAGGCCTAACTGCACACCCTGAATTGCCTCGTTCATTGCATGGACAAAAATTTCTGCCAGTCTTCCAGCTGGGCATTCTTCATTACGCGTGGAAACTTGTTCTGCCCTCCCGCCTTGCCTTTGGTTTCCAGGTATTCATAAAATCTTCGGGCTGGAATTACATCAACCGTCACGTCGCGCAGGGCCGCACTTCTTTCTACGGCGTAGTCATCGTTCAGTTTCTTCAGATGGCCATCCAGACGGTCCCTTAGCAAAGCCGGATCTGCTTTCACATCGGTGCCGATGTACCAGTGATGTGCAAACAAGGTGCCGTGGGGAATGCCGGCTACAGAAAACTCCTTGATATCAAGATTCAGTTCTTCCGAAACCTTTTCGATCGCCTTGTTCATATTGTCGACGGAAAGATGCTCACCGCAAAGGCTTAGGAAGTGTTTGGTGCGACCGGTAATGACAATCTCGGTTTCTTCCAAAGAAGTAAACTTGATTACATCCCCTATCAGGTATCTCCACGCACCGGCACAAGTGGATATGAGTAGAGCATATTCTTTCCCTTCCTCCACCTCGTCAATAAGAAGCGTTGTCGCGTCGGGTTTCAATTCGCCCGCCGGAGTGAAGTTGTCATCGTTAAAGGGAATGAACTCATAGAAAATGCCATTATTGGTCACCAGTCTCATACAGGTGCGGTTGGGTTCCGACTGGTAGGCGATAAATCCCTCTGACGCGAGATAGGTTTCAATGTAATAGATCTTTCTACCCAGCAGCTTTTCAAATCCCTTCCTGTATGGTTCAAATGAAACGCCTCCGTGTACATAGACTCGGAGGTTTGGCCATACCTCGTGTATGTTGGCAACCCCGTAATGTTGAATGATCTTCTCTATCAGGATCTGTATCCAGGCCGGCACGCCTACTATAATACCTATATCCCAATCACCAGCCTTTTTGGTGATCTCTTCAAGTTTTTCGTCCCACTTTCTTGTCTTGGCAATTTTCTTACCTGGCTTGTAGAAATGCTGAAACCAAAACGGAAGCCTTGCTGCCTGAATACCACTGAGGTCACCTTCGTAATAACTGCCAGTATGCTTGAGGTAAGTGCTTCCACCAATCATCAGGATGCCGGTCTCGAAGAATTTTGAAGGAAGTTCATACTTTGACAAAGACAGGATTTGACGGATGCTCGTCCGCTGAATGGCCTTCGTCATTTCCTTGGTAATAGGGATGTGCTTGGAGGTGGCTTCGGATGTACCCGAACTGAGGGCATAATATTTTACCCTCCCGGGCCAGCAAATATTCTTGGCTCCCTTTTGTGCCAGCTGCCACCAGTCCTTATACATCTTGTTGTAATCATGAACCGGTATCCGCCTGAAATGGCTGTAGAATTCCTTTGGACCGCGCCGGAAATGGCGCAGGATATCCTTCAGGTTGTAGTAGCGTCCAAATTCCGTTTTCTCGGCCGACAACAGAAGGTTTCTAAGGACATGCTTTTGCAGTTCGAATGGAGACGAATATTCCTGTTCAAGGTTCTCCCGAAGTTTTATTCCTCTTTTCAACAACGTACCGAGGATAGCCATAATTTTGTGTTCGTAACAGGTAGAACCACTAAGGTAGAATGTCCATCAAAGAAAACATAGCAAAATTCAGGAAGGAGCTTGAACCTTATCATGCCAGGCTGGTGGCTGTGAGCAAGACTCATCCCGTCGAAGCCATTCACGAAGCCTATGATGCCGGGCAGCGGATTTTTGGAGAAAACAAGGTGCAGGAAATGATTGACAAGCAACCGCTCCTGCCACACGATATTGAATGGCATCTCATTGGTCATCTGCAACGGAACAAGGTAAAGTACATTGCTCCTTTTGTCTCGCTCATTCATTCGGTCGACAGCCTGCGCCTGCTGGAGGAAATCAACAAACAGGGCGAAAAGGTCCAGCGCATGATTCCTTGCCTGCTCCAGGTTTACATTGCAACAGAAGAAACCAAGTTTGGTCTCAATGAAGAAGAATTACTGGCAATACTGTCATCAAAGGAACTGGAGGAAATGAAATTTGTGCAGATTTTGGGGTTGATGGGGATGGCCTCTTTTACCGATGATGAACAGAAGGTGACAGCGGAGTTCAGGAAACTGCGCGACATTTTTAAATCCCTTGGCACAAAGAGTTTTCCTCCGCACGTAACAATGAAAGAACTGTCGATGGGAATGAGTTCAGACTACCATTTGGCGCTCTCCGCGGGAAGTACCCTGGTGCGTATCGGCACTTCCATTTTTGGTGAAAGAATTAAAACTGACCATGAACCCTAGGAATACCATTTTGACCGGGGCCATCTTTGGATTTCTGGCCGTTGCAGTAGGTGCTTTCGGCGCCCACGCACTGAGGGGCATTCTGGAAGCGAACGGCAGGATTGAGACTTTTGAACTTGCAACGCGGTACCAGTTCTACCATGCGCTCGCCCTGCTGGCCGTTGCCCTCCTGTCGGATAAATACCCCCGGGTGTTATACAGTGGATGGTTTTTCCTTGCCGGAATGGTTTTGTTCAGCGGAAGCCTGTATATCCTTTCCCTTAGCGGTGTCACATATTGGGGTGCCGTAACTCCACTGGGGGGCATCTCATTCCTCGCAGGATGGATGACGCTCGGATGGGCAGTGTGGAAACAAAAAGAATAGAAAGTCTGTCGTTCAGGGATTGCGCACTGTCGATTTCCTTTCCAGCACATTGGCGGTAAATGAAATCTGACGGCCTTCAGGGTTTACCGCGTTCGAAACAATTGTGATCACTTTGTTCTGCCTGCCATATTTCCCTATGCTGTTGAACGCTATCGTGAGTTCACTGCTCTGACCAGGATTCACAGGATCCCTTGTCCACCCCTTGGGCGTTGTGCATCCGCAGGTTACCTGCACGTTGGTAATGATCAGCGGTGTATTTCCTGTGTTCCTGAACTTGAAAGTGTATTCCTGTTTTTCGCCCTGTATCATGTCGCCGAAATCATGGGAGGCTTTTTCCCATGTGATGACCGGGCCCGCATTTTGACCTGACAAAGACACGGTCCAGCCCGCAAAAAGCAGCACAAAGAATAACCGGATCATTATCTGTGATTTTTTCACAATTTACGCATTCATTGGAATAACGTTACGTTGTGCAATCTCCTGATGCTGGATTAGCGAAAATCCTGGGTGGCAAGGTCAGGGCCAGAGTTTGCGGCCTTTGCTGGAATGAATCGAGGCTCCTTCTGGTAAACCATGAAGGGCTATACGGCCATTCTTTCTGGGCGCCTCCGGGAGGCGGGATCGAATACGGTGTTTCTGCACCGGAACAACTGACGAAGGAATTCAGAGAGGAGACGGGCCTGGAGGTAAGGGTTGGCGATCTGCTATTCACCATGGAGTTCATCCAGCCACCTCTTCACGCCGTTGAGTTGTTCTTTGATGTCGAAATGACGGGGGGCAGTCTAAGGTTGGGGAGTGACCCGGAATATCAGCCGGACCGGCAAGTAATTACTGATGTGCGGTATTTTTCGGAGGGTGAGTTGGATCAGATTCCGGAGGCCCATTGTCACGGGTTATTCCGGCTGGCCAAAACACAGGCGAAAATCCGAGCCCTTCGCGGGTATCATAAAATTTAGCCCAAAATTGCCTGAAAAGGCCCTTCAAAAGCTTAAAAATCTCAAAAAACGAACTTATAATTGCAAGCTAAATCTAGACCAACAATGAACCTTACGAAAATCCTGACTGGTGTTCTCCTTGCTGCCAGCGTTGCGCTGCTTGGTTACCTGTACACCAGTATTCAAGAAGTGATCGATACCCGTGCCTTGATTGAATCAACCGAAGCCGGCATAATTGAAAGACTCAAGATCATCCGGGAAGCCGAAACGGTGTTCCAGGAACAAAATGGAAGATATACGGCCAACTGGGATTCCCTGGCTGACTTCATGGAAAAAGGACGCGTACCCATTCTTCAGCGACGTGAGGAAATCAAGCAGAAGGCATACGGGGGTGAGGAAGTGAAAGTGTTCATCGATACACTCGGATATATTTCTGCCATGGACAGGATTTTCAAGAAGAACTACTCCATGAACGCAACCGATAACGGCACCTTCCTCGGTTTCAAGGTAAAAGTGGGCGACCGCGTTATCAAGAATCAGAAAGCCTATACCATCAAAGTAGGCGAACGGAACACGGTGGACCCCCCATTTCAGGAAAACGGTATAATTGAGACACTGGCAGACGTCAACTCCGGCGATCAGGTAACTAAAGGCAAGCTGTTGATCACCTATTCCAATGATGTATTCAACCGCAACATCGACATCCGCAAGATTGGCGAGATTCCGGGATCAAACGGCAAGAAATTCGACATCTTCGTCGGCGAGGTGGACAAAGGTGGAATTAAGGTGGACGTTATCGAGGTGAAGGACCCCAATCCGATCAACCCTGCCCGTAAGGAGAGCAACGAACAGAAAACCCGCAAACCTCTACGCTTCGGTTCCAGAATGGATGTGTCTACTGCAGGTAACTGGGAATAATCGAAAAGTTTGTCAGCCACCGCGACCCGTCATAAGCTGATCAAGAAGATCAAGGACGAGAAGTTCGACGAAGAAAAACTTCAGCGGTATGTTCTGCTGACACAGATTGGAGCAAAGGATTTTCAGGCGGCCATTGTCGACAGCGACGATGACCGCCTTATGTTTTTTGAGGACTATGTCTTCAACGAGGTCAATTCACCCGAAGATCTGCAGGAGGCGTTGCACCATCTGTACGACGCCCATGAATACCTCAATGCAGGGTTCTGGAAAGAGGTTCGGGTATCGATCAAGAATAACAAGTTCATCCAGGTTCCATCAGCGCTCTTCCTGGAGGATGCTGCTGAGGAATACCTGCGTTTTAACGCCTCGGTTGATCAAGAAAAGGAAGCAGTATCCTGGTCCCGGAACAGACTGAGCGAAGCCGTGACCGTGTTTGCAGTGCCTCAGACCCTGAAGCAATGGCTTTCGGGCGTCTATGCCAACTCCACCCTGCACTTCGTACATCAGTCCTCTGCACTGATCGAAGGGGTGCTTCATTCGGGCCTTGCCATCGATACGCCTCCCCTTTTTGTTTATGTGGACCGTTTCAAGCTTCACGTACTCTTTTTCCGTGACAGCGAGCTGGTGTACTACAATCAGTTTCTGATCAAACAATTCAGCGATTATGTGAAGTATATCATGCTCGTGATGAAAGCCATGGGCATGAACCAGGAAACGGGAAAAGTGGTACTATGGGGCTATATCGGGAAGAACTCGCCGCACTATCAGGAGTTTGTTCGCTATGTGCGCAATGTCAGCTTTGGGCCCAGACCCCAGCACCTGCGTTTCGGCTACCTGTTTGATGATATTCAGGAACATCACTTCTTTGATCTTTACTCCATTAAACTGCTTCCTGTATGAAGCGCGTAGCTCTGTTCCCCGGTTCGTTTGATCCTTTCACCAAAGGACATGAAGACATTGTGCTGCGCGGACTAAAGTTGTTCGATGAAATCGTCATTGCTGTCGGTTACAATAGTTCCAAGAATCAGCGGTATTTCAAGATCGATTTCATGCTGGAGAAGATCCGCGAGACTTTTGTCAAATATCCCCAGATCAGCGTGGTCACTTATTCAGAGCTTACAGCAGAATTGGCACGGAGGCACCAGGCAAGGTTCCTGCTGCGCGGCTTGCGAAATACCACTGACTTCGAGTACGAAAACAGCATTGCACAGGTTAAC
>JBDHXU010000090.1:0-11870 GCA_039810905.1 Cyclobacteriaceae bacterium
GCCTCTTGTGCGTGGTCCCAACCATTGCTTGATCGTGCCGTAGTGAAGGCCTTTGATTCAGAACTTTCAGGTGAATCCGCCAAGCGGAACCTTGAATATGTCACCCGCATGCACCGGATACGTGGTTCATCCGAATTCCGCAAGGCCATTGACTTTGTAGAGTCAAAACTGAAGGAATATGGCCTGGAGGGTGTTGAAGTCTTCCAGATTCCGGCAGATGGGAAATCCATGTATGGCACCCAGAAATCAAGACTTGTGTGGGAAGCCGAGTTTGCTGAGTTGTGGGAAATGGAAAAGGATGGTGACAAATGGAAGCCAAAGACCAGGCTTGCGGACTGGGAGTCCATGCCCATTACCCTGGCTGAAGACAGCGAAAGCGGGGAAGCAACGGCCGACTTGGTGGATGCAGGAGCGGGCAGCTCGGAGAAGGACTATGAAAACATAGATGTCAGGGGGAAGATTGTTCTTATTTCTTCATCGCCTTCGGCAGCTGTGAAACTCGCCGTGGCCAAAGGTGCCGTGGGATTGGTCAGTTATACGCAGAATCAACTTACGGCCTGGTCGCGAGAGGACCAGAACCTGATCCGGTGGGGTCACTTCGACAGCTTCGACCCGATAAAGACCTTCTGTTTCATGATTTCATTGAAGCAGGCGCGTGAATTTCAAGCGCGACTTATACGAGGTGAACGAATTGTGCTGCACGCAAAAGTGAAGGCAGGCCAACATCCCGGTGCATACAGTTTTGCCACAGCTATCATCAAAGGAGCTGACCCCGTGCTCCAGAATGAAGAGATTGCTTTCACCTGCCACCTTGACCATCAGCGTCCGGGTGCCAATGACAATGCAAGCGGCAGTATGACCATCCTGGAAATCGCGAGAAGCCTTAGTAAACTGATTGCAGAAGGAAGAATCAGTCGACCAAGACGAACGATCCGCTTTATCTGGTCTCCGGAAATAGAGGGAACACTCGCCATACTGGCGCAACGACCCATCTATGCCGACAGGTTCAAGGCCGTGATTCATATGGATATGGTGGGAGGGGGTCCTGTAACGAAGTCAGTTTTTCATGTAGCGGGCGCCCCACAAAGCCTTCCGAATTTTGTCGCAGACGTTGGACAGACCTTTGGAGGTTACGTCAACTCACAGTCCGATGCTTATGCCAGCGGATATGCGCATGATTTCAAATTTGTTTCCAATGAAGGAGGAAAAGAACCCTTGCAGGCAGTACTCGGAGAGTTTCATATGGGGAGCGATCACGACGTTTATAATGAAGGTTCCTTCAGAATTCCATGCATCTACATGCACGATTGGCCGGACCGATACATCCATACCAACTTCGACATGGCCGCCAATATCGATCCCACCAAATTGAAGCGGGCCGGATTTATCGGTGCCGTGAGCGGGTATTACCTCTCTAACCTTCAGGCTGGTGATGCGGCTTCCTTATGGAGTATGATCAGGCAGCAAGCCTTGAAGCGAACATCCCAAGTGGTAAGAATGGCAGGCGAGATTCCAAAAGAAGAAGTTGATAACCTGTGGTCGCAGCATTTTCTCTATGAGCGCGGCGTATTTCAATCTTTGAAGTCTTTTGTTCAGGTGAACCCCGCCTTGGAAAAGGAAGCCGGAGAATTCTATTCTACAATGGAGAAACTCACTGGGAAGCCTTCGTTGGGAACCAGATCAAATACCGCGTCTGTGATATATAAACGCAACGGTGCGGTGAAAGGTCCGCTTTCTGTTTTTGGATACGATTACCTTGTCGACCACCTGGGTGAGGAGAAAGTGAGTGCCCTTCGCCTCCCGGGATATCATGGGTTGTGGGGGGACGAGTATGCATATGAAACACTCAACTTTGTTGACGGCAGGCGTTCAACAGAGGAAATTCGTAATGCTGTGTCAGCCGAGTTTGGCCCGATTCCATTGGAAATGGTGGAGGAATACCTGAGGGCGCTCGAAAGTGCCGGAGTGATTGTGAGGCAGAAGTGAAGACTGTACTCTCTGCAATCTTCAACCTCTGCCTGCACTAGTCAGAACTTTACATTCACACCGACTTGAGCCATGAAGGGCACCTGTGCTGATGACTTAAAATTCTGATCTGTCACTTGACCGGCTCTAAGAAATAAATCAATGTTCTTTATAGACCCGCCTGCCTGGATAGCGAAGAGAAAATTGCCGGCAGTCGGCACATACCATCCATCTTTGGATGACGGGAAGTTCTGTTTCATCCAGTCGCTGCCCCTGATCCGGGTGGCAATGGCCTTGTCGAAACCAACCTCCATTGCAAGGAACCAATGTGTCCGATAATATCCACCGATTGCCGCAAGCTCACACCCAAAACTCTGCAACTTCGCCATCGATGATTGGTATTGCCTGTAATTACCGTACACGGAGGCAGTGACCGCAAAATTTCCTGAAGTCAACAATCGCATTTGACCACCTAATTTTGACTTGAAGTCATCCAGAAAATCGTTGCCGGCCGGTTTTGAGAACTGCCCGGAAAGTGCAATGGGCATCTTTGTCATCACGACTCGTGTGTAGGCCAGTCCGATGGTGTTGGCATAATCCCAACCGGCATTCACGCTGACAACATTTCTTTTCGCTCCATCAATGTTGTGCCAGTTAAGGGTTTGGGCAAAGGCACCAGTGACTGGAAGAAGAATTGCAGTACAGAAAATGATCAGGGTTTTCATATGATAGTTATCTTAATTCGTTGAGGTATTCCAGCGCAACAGGTTTGAAATTGCTCCATCCGGCAGGGAAGGTCATTAGATGGTGACCAGTCGCATCGATGCGCTTCAGCTCGACGTTCGGATAAGCCGAACTTACATGCTCCGCATATGCAGCCCCATAAGCCTTGTTGTGCTCACTGTAAACAAAGAGTACTTTGGTCTTGAAGGCAGACAAGTTTTTAGTCCAATCGGGTTGTTCGCTTTTCCCCAGGTCATACATGACCTGGTTGACCAGCGCCCCCATCCTCCAAAACGGGGCCTTGCCTTCGTCGCCCAGCGGGCTGTCGGGTGCACCATCAGAGGATGCCAGCAGTCCAAATTTGTAGTCGAGCTTTTCCTGCTCAGATTCTTTGGCCGTTAGGAATTGATCCATGTAGGTAGCGTCATTGAGCGTTTCACTTTGAAGGTCATACTTGCGTGTCCTTGCCATGTAATCTTTGATGTCATTCCAGATGAAGCCACCAGGCTCGGCGAGGACTACACCACTGATTGCCTCAGGGTGCTGGTTAATGTAGGCTGTTGCCAGGATAGCACCCCAGGACTGTCCAAGAAGAAATATCTTTTGATTTGAACTGCTTCGGTAATAGGAGATAACTGCGTCCAAATCGTCCAACATAATCCCGGTTGTGTACGTGGACTTGCTCTCCCTGCGTGATAATCCCGATCCGCGCTGGTCATAGAACACCACATAGTAGCCTTCCGCGGCGAATGACTTGCAGTTGAGTAACGGGCGATAGTCCAACCCCGGCCCTCCGTGAAGTACGACGAGCATGGGTTGGGAAGGATCGCCAAATGCCTCCGAGTGAAGTTGCGTGTTGTTTACCTTGATGGAAGGCAGCAGGGCATCCTGATCGACAGTTTTCGGAACCAGCAGCCCTGGCTCATCTGCATTGAGCGGGCCTTCGCATGACAATTGCATTGCAGAAAGGCAGCAAAGGAAAATAAGAAAATGTTTCATAATGGATTAAGGTTTGTTTTGCACCCTCAACCTGGCGCGCTTTGGGTTAAGGATGTAAGTCACCTTAACGGGGAGGTATATGGCGGGATGGCCCCAAATGACCTCATTTAGGCCCACCGTGTAGGCTGACACCTCTTTTGAGGCCGCTAGCCCTTGTATTGCAAATATTCTGAAGGGGATTTGCCGGTAACTTTTTTGAAGTGCCGGTTAAAGGAGGACTTTGAGCTGAACCCAGCTTCTTCGGCAAGGGCTTGCAGGGTGTACTTCTGGTTTTCCGGGCTGCCGGTCACTCTTATGAATTCCTGGATGCGAAGGTTGTTAACGTAGTCATAAAAATTCTTGCCCTCCCTCTCGTTGATGACCTGAGAAAGATAGTTGGCCGGGGTATTTAATCGTGCCGCCAAATCTGCAAGAGAAAGCTCACTTTGGGTAAACAGTTTCTCATCACGCATTATTTGGGTCAAATCCTTGTGAATCCTATCAGCGGTTTCAGCTGAAAGCCCTGACTTCTGGTACTTGGGTTTTTCCAGAATGGAAATTGACCCTGTTTCATCCAGAGTCTTTTCTTCAGGCACCGCATTACCAAATATTCCCATCTGCCTTATTCCAAAGTATCCTATGAATCCCACAAACAGGACAGCGGACCCGTACACCAGTTCTTCAATGTGCGTGAGTACAAAAAGCCAAATGGCCGCTATCCAGAAGATCAGATATTGAAGCCATTGCAGGTTGACCTTTTCTGTGTTGGAATACAGGCTGGCTATCCGCTTCCGGTGCTGCCTGAGAGCGACCGTCGAAAGAATCACATATAAAATGCCTGATGTGATAACGGCAGCGTGCCTGACAAGATTAAAATTTTCATAGCCGGCGCCATTGTTTCTGAATACCTCAATCTTTTCTGCGGCGGAAAGACCAAAAAATGGAATCATGTACAGGACGACCAGACATGCAGGCAGAAAATGCGAAAGCTCGTAATAGGATAGAGAATGATAACGGGTCAGAGAACGAGTGTATATATAAAGGAAGGGTCCATGCAAGAGTGGAAACGGCAAAGCGGCGCCCAGAAATTCAGGATAAAGGCCTCTTTGCTCAAAACTGAACAAGAGAAGATGAAGGGCCATGACCAACAGCCAGCATGCCAACACCCAGTCTGATTGCGCCTTCTTATCCTTGGCTACCAAAAGCAAAAGCAAGAAAATTGCAAGGCCGACACCACTGAGGTAAAGCATATCCTGAAGTTAATAAGGATTGTGGTTATCAGCCCTAATTAGACCTATGGCTGGTGAGTGAATGGCAGACACCCAAAAGCGGTTTTCAATGTTCCATCATCGATCTTGCCGTACGAGTAGCCAATCTAATCCGATACCGGTGGATTGGGGTCAACTCGGCTAATCATGTATCACTTCCCTGGTACCTCTGTGCTTGTCCACCCAGTATGCCCAGACAACGAATAGCCACTGCAGGTGTCCGGCCCATGCAATGGCTGCGACATTTGGAGGAGGAGGTCCCATGATATTCCCGATGTGGATCAAAAGCATAAAAGTCACAAGGCCCCAGAATCCGTACCTTCCTGTATTGTCGGTTGCAGCAGTAACCCGTAGGTACCAATAAACTCCAAGTACAAACATGGAGGTTTCCAGGATGATGGTGACCATTTTATGATTCCAAAGGCCAAGTCCCACCTTGGTAACGCTGCTTATGGTCAAGGGTAGGTCGGGTCGGTGGGTGAGGAAATCCAGAAACCAATGACTTCCCACGCACGCCGCAATAAGAATGGCAAGAGTGGCATCTTTCTTTGTCAGATAAACGAGGATGAATCCGAGTGCAGACCATGCGACGGCCATCAGGAGGCTGTGGGTATAGGGATAGTTGATGAAATCAAGCGGGGTCATCTCGGTGATGCCGGGCGCAATGGCCACCTGCTCCAGGTTGAAGAGGAGAAGAGTTGGCCAAAGAAGGTCCACGAATTGAACTGCAAGAAAGTATGTCCCGAGGGAAAGATGCGGTTTGGCAGCCTTGGCACCCATGCCAAGAGCAAAGTGTCCTATAAACATGTTTTGACTTTTGTGATGTTCTGATTTCTGTCTCCCTGCTTTGAAATTTTCATTTCTGACTCTTTAATTTCAATGCAACGGCAGGCAATTCATTGGACTCCAACGATTTGATCATGGACTGGGTTGCAACGCTTGTACTTCATACAGCATTATTTGGGCTCCACCCATCGTCATGCCGGGCAGCTGGATTCCGGATTCCTTCCTAAAATTCCTTCCGGGTGAGTGTTTCCTTATGACTTACCTGTTTGTTTTCGCTGCAAAACAGGACGGCTCATAATCCACTCACCATTTCCACGTCTTCTTCTTCAATTTCTTCCAGGCTCGGCTGTTTGACCACCGTCCTTCTGCCCATATAAATAATTGTAAAGGCGATCAATGAGCAGCATGCCATTGTGCCGACCATAGGCAACGCCGTATCATTCTGCAGGAAGCTGACCAGCGCCGAAACTGACGCACCAATCCCCATCTGAAGTGCCCCCATCAGTGCGGAAGCATTACCAGCACTTTGCCCAAAGGATGCGAGCGTGAGCGCTGAGGCATTCGGGAAAATAAAACCCTGACAGCATAGGAAGAGGAAGATGAGGACTCCGGTCATGTACAAACCGATCCATCCGCTATAAGTGAGGGCCAGCAATGTAACGCCAACGATGCTCTGAAATGATAGTGCGTACACGATGAGTTGTTCACTTGAATATCGCCTGAGCGCCAATGTATTCACCTGGCTTGCCGTTATCACTCCAAGAGCCAGCAGCGCAAATATCCATCCGTATTCCTCTTCGGTTACCTTGAAGAGTTCAATGAAGACATGAGGAGATCCGCTGATATAGGCATATAATCCCGACGCTGCAATGGATCCTGTCAAGGTAAAGACGTAGAACTGTGGCTGGATGAGAATGTTCCAATAGTTTCTCGCAATCGAAGAAGGACGCAATGAATGGTTGACATCCGGCACCTTGCTTTCCGGGAGCAGAAAATGAACGCCGACAAGGATCATCATGGTGACCAGTATAAGCACGAGGAATACATATCGCCACCCCAGCAGGGCCGTAACATAGCCTCCAACGGTAGGAGCAATGATGGGCGATACTGCCACTACTAGCATAAGCAAAGAGAAGATTTTGGCGCTGTCTTTCACCTCAAACAAATCGCGGACAATGGCCCGGGAAGCCACCATGCCGGCGCAACCGCCTAATGCCTGAAGGAGGCGGAATCCAATCAGCGCATTAACAGAATTGGCGAGAGCGCATCCTGCGGAAGCCGCGAAGTATATGATCAGACCTATATATAATGGTTTCTTCCGGCCATACCGCTCCAGCAGGGGACCATAGATCAACTGCCCGGCGGAAATACCAATGAAGAAACTGGAGAATGAAAGCATCACCTTGGCGGTGGTGGTCTGCAAGCCCTGCGCTATTGCAGGAAACGCCGGCAGATACATGTCGATTGAAAATGGCCCTATAGTAGACAGCAAACCCAGGATGAGAATGAGATGATGGCGTTTGGTGCGCATGATGGGACTGGTCGTGGGTGTTCAGCTGCAAGGTGCACAAAGAATCGAATAGATGCAGTTAGGTAGACTGCCGATGCCACCTGCATTCATCCAATATGATTAATCAATTTTCTGTTCAGCTCAGGGCCTGAACACAATATGCAAGGCATTTCTTGACTTCTTCAACAGGGCCCGAGCCTTCCGGTACTTTGTACTCCATTTCGATGGTGGCGGGGAAATTGTATTTGCTGTCGCGCATCAGCCGGAGTGCGTCGGCGATGGGTGTATTGCCTTCACCCCATGGAAGATTGTCGCCGCCGTTGGCTTTTGATTTGCGGTCTTTGATGTGCATGCTGACGATGCGGTCGTGTTTCACTCTTATAATATCAAGGGGATTTGCATTGCCGGCTGCAACATAGTGCCCGAGGTCGAGGTTCATGGCATTGGCTGGCGACTGAGCCAGTGCAGCGTCCCACAAGGTGGGAGTTTGCTGCTCGTGGCCATGATAGCCAACCCGGACGCCGTTCTTTTCAGCGGCCTTTCCGAGTTTCAGCGAATGGGCCTCATTGCCGGGATATTCGACAGTGACATGACCGGCGCCAAGAGACCTGGCTGCCCGCATCGCGTAGTCAATTTCCGCATCACTATTTTGCATCCCCAGTGCATCAGGTTTGAAAGCATAGATTTCAATACCTGCCTTCGTGTAGATCTTGCGGAGTTCTTCAAATTTTTCCATGGACACCTTCTGTCTCCACAGTGCCATTTCACCGCGGTAGGCCTTGGTCTTCTCGTCAGCATCTGCAAGAACCTTTTTCTCTTCTTCAGTGAGTTCCTGCTTTTCATATCTTTTCTTCCAAAGAGGGAATACTGTCCTGAAATCTACCGGATTCTTCGGGGCACCGGCAAAAGATTCGGCAGGACCACCCATCAGCTCAGTGGCGCTGACGCCTGACTTTAATATATAATCAAGCGTCGCCTCTGCACTTTGATCGGGGAGGTCGCGAAACGAATAAGTAATGACGCCAATCCTCACGCCTTTGATGATGGACTTTGACAGACCGCGCTCTCCGATGATTGAGGGCAGTCCAACGGCGCTATGCGCACCTAACAGTGAACCTGTAAGAAGCGTGGAAGTTATTCCTATAAACTTGCGGCGTGAAGTTTTGATATTCATGACAGATGAATATTATCGATCAATATTTCTATTTAGTTATGAGTTGTTCTTGACTTCCTTCGCATAATCATCCCCGTAATACTTGCTGGTAATTCTTGTGTGGAACGTCTCGGCGCGGATCGGCTCATACTTAGGGTTTCCGGTATTGGGAAGTACCTCGAGAATCTCGTCTTCCCAAACGTAAACTGCCATGGGAAAACTGATGCGGGGTTTTCCGTAAAGGGAACGGTTGCGGGGTTTACTCACACGGTGAGTCGTGGATGGCAGGATGTCATTGGTAACCCGTTGCATGTAATCACCGGTGTTAAGTACGATACTTCCTTTTGGCGCATTTAGCCGTATCCATTTCATATTCTCCCGGTTCAGCACCTGCAAGCCGTCGACGGACTGGGCTGGGAGGATGGTGAAGAAATCCACATCTTCATGTCCCAGCATGCGCCCGCCTCCGGTGGCCTCGTCAGCTTCGGTAAGGGCCGGATAGTAGTTCAGCCTGAATCCAAAATTGGTTCCCGTGAATTTCTTGTCATATAGATGTGGGTCGCAACCCAGGAAAAGGAGTATGCTTTCCATGATGGGGAGAATGAGCTTCTCATGCTCGATCACCAGCTTCCTGAAAAATGGTTCGTAACCGGGCCGGGGCCAGAAGTCGGATTCCTTGTAGTCTCCTCTGGCGTCAAGATCAAAGGCCCGGCGGCAAAATACCCAGCCTTCCACCAGGTCGGGATGAATAATGGTGGTTTCCTTCATGGGAAAGTAGCCCTGATTCACTGACCCGAAACGCTTCGCGTGGTACTTCATACGCTCATCACGCGTGGTGGTCTCAAACAATTCGGCGGTCTTCTTCTCAGCCTCGTCGTACAACACAGGGTCAACGCCGTGGTTGGTGAGAATGGCAAAGCCTATGCCTTTCATGGCCTCACCGAGCTGCTGCGCAAAAGCCAGCTTGCCTTTTTCGCCTCCATGAAAGTATAAGCCCATGTCACATGTCCGGATGATGTATTGGTCATCGAACAGATCCTCTTCCGATTTCTCGGAAAGATGATAAGACTGGTCTTTCTTCACCTGCTCATAGCGCTTGAATTCCTGGTTGAGCGCTTCGATTCCTTTATCCTGTGTCATGTGTTATCGCTTTGTTGTTATTTCAATTTCCAGAGTACTCCTCCCTTTTCCCGTTATGATGGTAATGGTTGATGGAAAAGTTAAGTGAATTACGTCAAATCACCTCATAGACATAGGACCCGAGGACCGACAGTAGTGCCAATGGTATGATCCATCGTATCCAGAAGAAAATAATCCGGTGAGGCCATGTGGACGGTTGGCCGTTAAACATGTGTTCCAATACGTGTTCGCGTCTCATCCCCCAACTCAGACAGAAAACACAAAGTGCGCTCCCCAGCACCTGCATGCCTGATCCAAAAATCAGATCGAGGTAGCCTATCAGGGACGGAAAGACCGCGCTGGGGAAAGCCAATATAGCCTGAACCGTTCCGATCATTACGAGGAGTTTGGTTCTTCCTGTCTGAGGCCATTGGTGGGAGAGGCTCATGAACGGTACTTCGTATGCCGCCACCAGTGAAAGAAATGCCACTACGGAAATCGAAAGGAGAAAAAGCGGTCCCACAATTCTTCCGCCCGGGATCGCCGCAAACAGTTGGGGAAAGGTGTGAAAGATAAGTTTGGGCCCTTCGGTCATATCAAGACCAAAAACAAGAATGGAAGGAATCAGGAAAAGACTGAATAGCAGCGAGGCACTTGCATCGCCGAATGCAGTGTAAAGCGCAATGCCGGGTATTTTCTCCCGGGGTCCCAGGAATCCGGCATAGACTACTACAAATGTTCCCCCCAGGCCGACAGAGAAAAATGCCTGACCGAGTGCTGCAAACATTTCGCGTGTGCCCAATTGATGAAAGTCCGGCTGCAGGAATTGAACGAACTTATCCACAGCGCCAGGCAGCGTGAGCGCATGAATGATCATATAGACCAGGGTGATAAAGAACACGGGCATGAAGCGCTTGCTCACTCTTTCAATGCCTGCGATGAGGCCAAGCCAAATCAGCATCAACGATAACGCGATCAGCCCCAGGGTAATGGCATATTGAATCCATCCATTTCCCAGGAGGGTGGTATACGTAGATTCATTATCTTGATGGAATCCGGGAACCAGGGCGAAGAAGGACGTGAAGAACACATTCGCCACCACAACCGCATAATAGGACCCAGCTATGGTCACGACACAGAGAAGGAAGTAACCAGTCCACTTTCCTGCCGCTGTTCCAAATCCCTCCTGCAAGGAATGGATCGTTCCCTTCCTGCTCATGCGCCCCAGGGTCATCTCGGCTATGAGTGCAGGAAAAGCAAACAACAATGTGAGCACAACATAGATGATCAGAAAAGCGCTTCCGCCATATCGCCCCATCATATAAGGGAACCGCCACACATTACCCAGTCCGATCGCCACACCCAGCAAGGTGAGTATGGCGGCTAAACGCGATGAGAAAAGGGTTTCTTTCAAGACCTCAGGGTTGGACAGATTTTTGATTGGACGAAGGGAGTAAGTTAGCGATTGTGCCGATGTATTTGAAGAACCTGGAACCTCATGTTCTAATGATTGCTTTTGACTAAATTGTTGATATGCCTACTCCTTTCTCAAGGGCTTTCCTTCAGTGCGTCAATGAACATTCGATTACTTCTCTGCGTGCAGGCGCCAACCGGACCAAATTCACCGGCATATGGATGGTTGTAGTCAACGGCAGGATCTTCGGCCGCCCTTATTATTTTGCAGAGCGCAGTTGGTACAACGCCTTTCTTCAGGAACAGATTGGTGAAATCAAATGTGATAAGGCCATAATCAAGGTGAAGGGCATTGCACCTGATGACCTGGACGGGATTGCGCCGGCTGTCAATGAAGCCTACGCACGCAAATACAATGCTAAACCCCACAACAGAAAATGGGTCGACGGGCTTTGCGACCCTGAACGGGTAAAACACACAATGGAGTTCCTCCGCCCGGAAAATTAAGGAATGATTTGAGCAGACTTGTTACTTTTGGCGCAGGTGCCATTATCAGTGCCGGGACAAACATGAAATTATTATCAATTATATATGCCGGTTTGTTGACCTTATTAGCAGTTTCCTGCAACACCTTCCGTGAAAAAGATCCCATGGCCATCATGAACGACTCCATTGGCGTTTTCCTTAGAAAGAATGCCGACCATCCGGAAACGTATGAACCCATCCGGACCAAAATAATGGACACCGTTTATTATATGCAGAATATTCAAAGTCGTCTCGCCTCGCTCGACAAGGACATAGAAGAGAAACTAAGGATGCAGAAGGAATATGGCGACCAAAACGGGGACTATCAACGCACTATTCAGAACAATACGAGGGAGAGAACATTCTTCCTGAACATGCAGGACTCGCTGTCAAAGTCTTCCGATCCCAATGCCATTGCTGCTTACGTGGT
>JBDHXU010000091.1:0-11833 GCA_039810905.1 Cyclobacteriaceae bacterium
ACTCCTGCGATGTGATGTCCATAGAAACTGGAGCCTGGATATTCGAGATGAGCCTCATACCAGACGGCTGGCTGAGCGAATCCGATGTGTGTGTCGTTGGCCAGAATGGGCTTGCCTGACTGGGTGCGACTGCCGGCAATGACCCAACCGTTGCTGCCTGACCAAAGCGGCATGGGAATGTTGTCAAGCGCATTCTGCAAGTAGGTGATCAGTGAATCCTGTTGGTGAGGCATGACTGCACCTTTGTGGCTCTGGATACGGACAGCGGTTGACGGAGTTTGAACCGCAAGGTCTTTCAGGTATTCGTCGCCATATTCAGTCCGGATCTTCTCCAGAACCGGGTCAACGCGCAGACCCTCAGCAAAGGTGAAGGACATGAAACCCAATGCGAGGTAAATGTCTTTGGGGGTAAACTCTTCTTTTGGAATGCCTATGATGGAGAATTCAAGAGGGGTCTTGCCATTCCTGATGAAGGCATTGAGGCCTTTGAGGTATGCAAAAGATGCTCGCTGGTAGGCCGCAGTGTCACTGCCAAGAAACTTTTTGCTATGCTCCTCTGCGAACCTGTTAATGCCCAGGGTACGGAAAAGTTTGTCGGTCGCTATCAATTTGTTCCCCAGAATTTCAGACAACCTACCGGCCGCAGCGCGTCTTAGCATTTCCATCTGGAAGAGTCGATCCTGTGCGTGTACGTAACCGAGGGCGAAGTAGGCATCATCTTCGTTGGAAGCGTCGATATGAGGTACCCCGTACTTGTCGTAGCGTACCGTTACTTCCTGCTTCAGTCCTTCCAGTGTCAGGGAGCCTTCATAGTCCGGACCAGTTGTTTGTATGTAGGCATAAATGGCGATCGTGCCAATCAAGATGAAAATGACAAGGTACAGGAGGAGTTTCTTAAGTAGATTCATGGAGCGTTGATGCTGTTAAACTGCAATTTAACCAATGAAGGATGTCCAAAGAGGGTTATTACTATTATTATGACAACCGTAACAGGGTCCTACCGAATAAAATGACTAACTAAGTTCTCCGCTATGAGAATCCAGAATCGATTTTCGATTATTTTCTTTTTCCTGACGGCGACAATTCGTGTTCTTGGGCAGCAGGTAGCTGATGAGTCCTTTAACTACGAGATAAAGCATCCGGCCTATCAGAGAGAAAAGGGTTCTGTCATCACCCTGGATGAAGCCCACTTCAATTTCCATACCCTTAAAGGTCGTTACGCAGCGTTTGGCCGCGTGCTACAGAATGATGGATATATCATGAAGTCATCTTTGGTTCCATTCACACTATCTTCACTTTCTGGAACTAAAGTTCTGGTCATTGCAAATGCATTGCCGGATACCCTTGAGTGGAAACTGCCCGCCAGACCCGCCTTTACAAAAGAAGAAGTCACTGCTCTACATAAGTGGGTCTCTGAAGGAGGTAGCCTGTTTCTTATTGCTGACCATATGCCGTTTCCTGGTGCGGTGGCTCCCATTGCGGAATCATTTGGCTTCAATCTTATCAATGGTTTTGCATTCAGGAAGGACAAGAAACCCGAATTCTTTTCGCGCAAGCGCGGGACATTAGCTGTAAACGTGATTACCAATGGAAGAAACGGTAGCGAGCGTATTGACTCCATCAAGGTCTTTACCGGTGAGGCCTTTGTCCCTCCGCCTGGAGCAACAGTAATTTCCAGGCTTGACGATAACTACCAGGTGCTGATGCCGAATATTGCCTGGGAATTTGATGAAAAGACACCTTCTATTTCCGGACGCAATCTTGTGAATGGCGCCTTTATGGAGTATGGCAAAGGTAGAATTGTAGTCATGGGAGAGGCAGCCATGTTTTCAGCTCAAATATCCGGAGAGAAAAACAAGATGGGCATGAATGACCCGGATGCAAAACAGAACCCTCAATTTCTCCTGAACATTATTCACTGGCTGGACAGGAAGCTTTAGGAAAGCAGGAGAAATCCTAATTTAGCTTTCAACGTCATCGTAACATGCCTCTCCGCGTCTTTGTTGCGGGTGGTACCGGCTGGGCCGGCGCTGCTCTGTGTAAAGGAATAATTGCCCATGAAGGGATGGTACTTACCGGCGCCCTGTCGCGCACCCATGCAGGCAAGAATCTTGCAGATGTCCTTCAATTGCATGGCGGCAGCTATCCGGTCTTTGCAGACTTGGACACAGCGATTGCCAGAACTGAATTTGATGTATTTGTAGAGTACACAAGGCCAGATGCAGCCAAACGAAACATTCTTACCGCTTTGAAGAATGGAAAACATGTCGTTATTGGCACTTCCGGATTGACTGGCCAGGACTTTGACGAGATCCATGCCGCGGCGCTTCAGCAGAATTGTTCTGTTCTGGCAGCCGGCAACTTTGCTCTCACTGCTGTGCTGCTGCAAAAGTTTGCAGAAATGGCGGCACGGTACATCCCCGACTACGAGATTATCGACTATGCCCACGAAGGCAAAGTTGATGCGCCAAGCGGTACCGCCCGTGAGCTGGCCTACCGGTTGTCCAATGTTCAGGAGTCGAGGATTCACGTTCCTGAAAAGGACCTGGTAGGGCCAAAGGAAAGTCGAGGCGCCAGGCTTAAAGGAGTTCAGGTGCATTCCGTGCGACTTCCGGGATATGTTATATCTGTGGAGTCCATATTCGGCATGAAAGACGAAAGGCTCGTCATCCGTCATGAAGCCGGTGCAGGTGCTGACCCTTATGTGAAGGGGGCCCTACTGGCAATTGAGAAAGCGGGGACATTTAAAGGATTGAGAAGAGGCCTCGACAGTATTATGGAGTTTTGAAAAATGCCCCGCTCAGAAAAGATCGTGAATGCGGAACAGTTTGCAGCCCTTGCGCTTTCGTTCCCTGGAACGGAACAGGTGCCGCACTTTGACCGTATAGGATTCAAGATAACCGGGAGACGAATGTTTACTACATACCTTGAACGGGATCATACGTGCAACGTCTTTCTTTCAGTGAATGAGCAGAAAGACTTTTGTTCCCTGGACCGAAGGAACATCTACCCCGTTCCCAACAAATGGGGAGAAAAGGGTGTAACGACATTCGTGCTTAAGAATCTCTCTATGGAGATAGTGACAGAAGCTCTTAAGACTGCATACGATGCCACTAGATTGAAGAAGAAGAGTTGAAGAAGGTGGTAACATCTGTTTAGTATTTGCATTCAGGTCAGAAAGTATAATGTTGACATTGTGATGACGTTGATACAGTTTTGGAAAATATTGTACACTTTAGTTAATGATAAACCGATCTTAAGATGTTAAGAGTCCTCCTGGTCATGTTATTGATACCCATGCTTTCATGGGCTCAAAACAAGTACGGTCTTCAAACTATGCGTTTGCAGGAATATAAATCCAGCCTGGCCTCCCATCCGGAAAAGCAGCTCGTGGATCTGCAGAAGGAGCTCCCTGGCGCAATATTCCAGATCGGCTACGCGACCACCGAGAATTTCACCAAAACCAAGATCTACACCCTTGCGAAGGCCTACGCCCGCAAGCCGGTGGCAGAGTCGCTGAAGCATGCTCAGGCCGACTTTCTTAAGATGGGTTATTCCATAAAGATTTATGATGCCTATCGCCCATACTCCGCGACAGTTAAGTTTTATGAGACCTATCATGACACCACGTATGTTGCATCCCCTTACAAAGGGTCGCGACACAACAGGGGATGTGCATTGGACATGACCATCGTGGATGTAAAGACCAGGAAAGAACTACCCATGCCCACAGAATGGGATTCCTTTTCAACGGATGCATGGCCAAGGGCAGATATCAAGGACCCGGTTAAAAGGAAGAATCGGGACCTTCTCATAAGCGTGATGGAGAAGAATGGCTTCAGGGTTTACGAGCATGAGTGGTGGCATTTCGACTTCGTGGGTTGGGAAAAATTCGAAGTGATGGATATTGATTTCGAAGAATTGAAATGAGTAAAGCCTGGCTTTTCCTGGGTATGGCTGCCATCCTGTTGGTCGGATTGTTTGTATTCAGCTGGCGGTCTTCTCTGGCCAAAGAGGAGCCTTATGTAAAGATGATTGCGGAGAAAAAGGTGCTAAAAGACACGGCCCAATTGATCTGGCATTATGAAAACAGCACAGGATTTCGTTTCTATCCCTACACGTTTGAAGAGTATCATCTGAAATATGATGATGTGGACATAAAAACGGCGAAGATCCTCTATCCGGGTGATTCATTACATCTGGTTGATGCACGATCCTATTATTCGGTATTCTCCGGCAAAAGCATATTTCTGATAGGTGAGGATTCGGTAGATGGTCATTTGGTCAGGTATGAGTGGAAAGTCTGGCCAAATTGATCCTGCCGGCTGATCGTATATTTGCATCTATCCCTTACATCAACCCGCAATCAAATGACACTGGATCAAGCGCAATCTCAGGTTGATACCTGGATCAGAAATCACGGCGTCCGTTATTTCAGCGAACTCACCAACATGGCACTCCTGACAGAGGAAGTCGGAGAGATGGCGCGAATCATCGCCCGGCGCTACGGGGAACAGTCAGAAAAAGAATCAGATAAAAACAAAAACCTGGGTGATGAAATGGCCGATGTGTTGTTTGTCCTCATCTGCCTCGCAAACCAGACGGGTGTCAACCTGACGGAGGCCTTCCGCCAAAATCTTGAAAAGAAAACCGAACGTGATAGTGACCGTCACAAGCAAAATCCGAAACTGAAATGAAGAAACTACTCCCTTTCCTGCTCTTGCTTGCAGCGTGCAGCAAGCATCCTGAGGCCGACCAGATTGTGCATGGCAAGATCTGGACGAGCAATCCCAAACAACCCTGGGCCGAAGCCATGGCCATAACCGACGACTCGATTGTGGCCATTGGTTCAAAGAATGAGGTGGACGTATGGAAGGGAGACAAGACTGCCGACATAAGCGTTCCGGACGGGCAACTCATCGTGCCAGGCTTGATCGACACCCACACCCATTTTCTTGAAGCAGGATTCGGGCTTTCATCGGTACAATTGCGCGATGCCATGTCAAAGGAAGAGTTCATCAAACGTATAAAAGAATTTGCTGCCGGGATGAAGCCGGGAATGTGGATGCTGGGAGGAAACTGGGACCATCAGAATTGGGGCGGTGAATTGCCTGACCGGAAATGGGTTGATGAATTCACCAAGGATATTCCAATCGCACTTATGCGGACGGATGGTCACATGCTATTTGTCAACAGTGCTGCGATGAAGGCCGCAGGGATCACCGACAACACAAAGGACGTTCCCGGTGGTGAAATGGTGCGCGACAAGAACAGGCGACTGACGGGAGTACTTAAAGACAATGCCAACGACCTGGTCTGGCAGAAGGTGCCGGCAGCCTCTGCAGAATCGGAGGATAAAGCACTTGAAGCAGCAATGGACTATGCCGCAGCACATGGGGTGACTTCCATCCACAGCATGTACGGCGGAAATGCCGCATTTGACAGGGCCCACGCCTCAGGCAAACTGCGCACAAGAATCTACATGGGATGGATGATCAATGACTGGCGTAAAGTGAAAAGGAGGGTAGACAGCATTGGCCATGGCGACAAGTGGTTGCGATGGGGCGCACTCAAAATGTTCATGGACGGTGCGCTAGGTTCTCATACCGCTGCCTTCTTCAAGCCTTTTGTAGATACCCCCAAAGATTCCGGGTTCTTCCTTAATCCTGAGGATTGGATGTACCGGCAAATCAAGTCGGCAGACAGTGCCGGTTTACACCTGATGATCCATGCCATTGGCGACAAGGCCATCTTCACCTTGCTCAACATGTTTGAAAAGGCCGGGAATGAAAATGGTCCCCGTGATCGCAGATTCCGCATAGAACATTTGCAGCACATCGCACCGTCAGACATCCCGCGATTGGCCCCACTTAATGTTATTGCGAGCATGCAGCCCTATCACGCCATTGACGATGGACGCTGGGCGGAAAAGTATTTGGGTCCGGAAAGAATCAAGACTACCTATGCGTTCAAGTCATTGCTGGACGCCAATGCCAAGGTTGCTTTTGGCAGCGATTGGCCGGTGGCTCCGGCTGATCCCATGATGGGGATTTATGCAGCAGTAACCCGTCGCACCCTCGATGACAAATTTCCTGATGGTTGGGTTCCTGAGCAGAAAATCACGGTGGAGCAGGCATTGACTGCCTACACCATCACCGGAGCTTACGCTTCATTTGAAGAGGGTATCAAAGGATCACTTGAACCTGGAAAACTTGCTGACTTCGTTGTGCTTGAAAGGGATATTACCAGCATTGACCCCAGGGAAATTGGCCAGGTGAAAGTGGTGAGAACAGTTGTGGGTGGTAAAACGGTATTTCCGCATTAGCACAATTTTGCAGACCTGAATGTCGCTGCTCAGAGCCTTGCCTTCCAGGGTGTCTCGGGCGCATTCAGTTCTCTTGTCATTTTGCGGCACAGCACAAACAGGTAATCTGAGAGACGGTTGAGGTACTGGATGACGAGTGGTTCCACCTTTTCAGTCTGGTCCAATGCAATTACCAGTCGCTCGGCACGGCGGCAAACCGTTCTCGTTACATGGCCGAATGAAACGGAAGGATGACCTCCCGGAAGCACAAATGATTTCATGGGCTCAAGTGTGGCTTCCATGTTATCAATGGCTCTTTCCAGGAAGGTGACGTCGCCGGAGGCAAGAGAAGGAATTTTCACTTTTGTGTTGCCAGGCTCCGTGGCAAGGATTGAACCAATAGTAAAGAGACGATCCTGAATTTCCACCAGTTCTTCGTGACGTTGTTTGTTCACTTCCTGGTCGCGCAAGACGCCCAACCAGGAATTCAGCTCATCGACTGTACCATAGGTATCAATCCGCAGTTCTGATTTTGAAACCCTCTTGCCTCCGAAGAGCGCAGTGGTTCCCTGGTCGCCGGTCCTGGTATAAATTTTCATGTACCGAAGTACGGGAATCGAGGGGAGAATGAAAAGACTGCCTGTTCTCGGCCGGGTACCGGCTTAGGACGCTGCTACCGCCTGACGCCTGGTCACATTCTCATTTACGAAATCTCTTTCCACCAGACCGTCGCGCAGACGGATGATGCGGTGTGCGTAGTGTGCGATATCATCTTCGTGGGTCACCATGATGATGGTGTTGCCCTTGTCATGAAGATCCTGGAACAAGCCCATGATATCGTGTGAAGTTTTTGAATCAAGGTTACCGGTAGGTTCGTCGGCGAGGATAATGGAAGGGTTGTTTACCAACGCCCTGGCAATCGCTACACGCTGGCGCTGACCGCCGGACAATTCATTGGGTTTGTGATGGTGACGGTCGGCAAGGTTCACGCTTTCAAGTGCGGCCATGGCCATCTCGTTACGGTCTGATTTGCCATATCCTGCATAGATCAACGGCAACGCCACATTGTCGAGCGCTGTGGCACGCGGCAAAAGATTGAAGGTCTGAAAAACGAATCCGATCTCTTTGTTCCTCACATTAGCCAACTCATTCTCCGTCATCTCACTCACCAGTTGGTTATTCAAAATGTAGGTCCCATCCGTAGGGGTGTCGAGGCAACCCACAATGTTCATCAATGTAGACTTTCCGGAACCTGAAGGACCCATGAAGGCTACGTACTCACCCCTGTCCACGCTTATGGTAATGGACTGCAGCGCGCGGACAATATTGTCGCCCATCTTGTAAACCTTGGAGATGTTGTGGGTTTCGATGATTTTGGTCATGACACGGACTTATTCTATTCCTTCAACTGAAGAATGGCTTCAGGGTTTCAATTATTGTTCAAAAATCCCTGATTCCAATGAAATGGGATGAAAAATACTCAAAAAGAGGCACTGCTGCAGCGGATTAGTGCACTGATGGAACAGTTACGGCATGATGCTCAATGAATCCAACTACCTCCCTGATGACCTGTTCATCTTTAAGAATTCGCGTATGACCCAACCCAGACGTGCGGTACAGTCTTGCTGATGGATAGACCTTGATGAACTCCTCCGCCTGATGAATCACGACGTCCCGGTCTTCTTCATCGTGAACCATCATTAAATGAATCGGATCTTTAAGGTGTTGCACAGCATAAATCGCAGTGAATTCATGGAAAGTCTTTCCGGTAGCTTTGACAACAAATTTCTTGAAACGTTCAGCCGATGGCCACGATCCGTTGATGGCTCGTAAATAGGTTTTAAGGATCTCGTCTTCGTGGGTAGGACTCGCAATGTTGACAAGTGTTTTGACAGGCAGGCCGTGCATCACGCTATAGAGCACTGCAGCACCTCCGAAACTGTGTGTGATGACGGCAGTGGGCTCTCCGAACTTTCTGAAGAGGGCGTGCAGCATGCTCTCGAATTCCAGGATTGAAGTTCGTCTTCCTTCAGACTGACCGTGAGCCGGACCATCCGCACCGATGACCCTGAATCCGGCTGTGTTCAAAGGCTCAATGAATTTTCTGAACTGCGTCGCCCGCCCCGCCCAACCATGTACAAGCAATACATAAGGTTTTGACGTATCGCCCCAGCTGTATCCCTGGATCTTCTTACCTGTCACTTCTATCTGGAACTTGTATGCGCTTGCAGCCGCTTCTTTTTCCTTGTCTGGAACGCGGTAACTCACCGGCACATAAAATACCAGTCTGAATATTCTGTCGGCAACTGAGGGGGCCCATCGTTCAAGCCTGGGATATAACCAGCGTGTTACCCGGATCAAAGCGGGAGTATTGTCTTTTTTCTTCATTGATAGCCGCTAAGATCAAATTCAAAATTAGCTGTATGGGATTGAAATGTGCTGACGTCATAGACTCTTTCTGAAAATTGTACGTGACCGTCTTTAGTAATCAATACCACCGTTGAAGAACGCGAGCCGTAACCTTGCGTCTTGATGAACATGCTCGAAAGAGCCCGCTCCCTTTCCAAACCGATGCCGGTGTCAGGAAGTTCCTGGTCCTGCGCCCGGGTTTCATCATACAGCAATTCAAACAATTCCTCCGGTTGGATCCTTCGCTGTTGCAGAACCGGCGCGATTCGTTCTTTACCCCTGACAATCTTTGGCCAGGGGGAGTTGAGCAGATGATTGCTGAGCCCGTAAAAGCCAGGTTCGAGTTTTTCAGCTGGCCGTCCGTAGTTGGAATAGTACCAGATTTCCGATGGGGTTCCTGCTACCAGATTAAAACCATTGTAATGGTTGCCGGATTTTTCAATTCCCGCCAGGTAGGATGCAGGGGCTGGCATTTCCTCCAGATATTTTGAGACAAGGTGGCCCCGGGAAGGAGCGGAGGGGTTGATATGAAAGGGATCCCTGTAGTTGGTAAGCATACTGAAGTGTCCCTTCGTAGTCAGGCCCATCCAGGTGCCGCCCGCTTCAAGGTCTCTTCCTCCCAGGATGTGGGGATGATCTTCCCAAAAAGCCGCAGGCGCTGTCTTCCTTTGGTAAAACTCATCCCTGTTGGCAGCTATAACCAGATCATAGGTGGGGTGTTGCCGAAAGGACAGAAAGATCAGACACATGCAGAAGCTAACAGGCGCGCAAAAATAAAAGTTTCCCTGAAGTTATCTGGAGATCTCAGCTACCCATGCTGAAAGCGGGAACGCCGGAGAAGCTCCATAATTCGCAGTAATCATTTTTGCTGCTGAGATGACCAGTGTCTCTTCAGCCTCCTGATTCCTTTCCCTGATCTCTTTTATTACCGGGCTTCCCTGAATAAGTCCTCTGGCCGCATTCTCGGCGGAAGGACTGTAACCGGTTTTCAGTACATTCTCAATCTTCCTGACTGTAAACCCGGCCTCTTCGGCTAGTGTGCGCAGTTGTTCAGGATTGTACATTGAAAATGGAACCTGAAAGAACGTGGGAGCTTCCGGCCCGAAGTAATCCTTGACTGCGCGTTCAGCCATCATCGGCACGCCATTGTTTTCAATCTTATCCCAGGTATTAAATAAAAAGGAACCGCCTTTTTTCAGCACGCGAAAGACTTCGCGAAAAGCCTGTTGCTTGTCAGGCACGAACATGATGCCATACTGGCAAACCACAATGTCAAAGGATTCATGATGAAAGGGAAGGCTGGACATGTCGGCCACCATCCATTGCTCGACTCCCTCTTTGACGCGACTTTGTGCCACGTAGATCATATCGGGATTGAGATCGGATGCAATGATTTGGCTCTGGGGCAACTCTTTCACCAGGTGTGCCGTAAGGCGGCCAGTGCCGCAAGCAAGCTCGAGGATCTTTGCATTTTGAATCCTTGGAAGCCTGCCAACAAGATCGATCGCGTACGGTTCGAACAGCATCGGCCCCATGTACTCATCATAGAGTTGGGGAACAGATCCTGAAAAGGAGACATTGGTCGAATTCATTATGGTAAGGATTATTCTTCAAAAAGCTCGAGTTGGCATGGAAGCAGTGTAAATGATTTGCGATGAACAGGAGTGATGCCCAGCTTCCTGATTCCATTGCGGTGTTCCTCGGTTGGATACCCGACATTAGTCTCCCAACTGTAGCCCGGAAATTCCCGCGCCAGATTCTGCATCAGATCATCACGGTAAGTTTTGGCCAATACCGACGCAGCGGCAATGGACATGTATTTCGCGTCTCCCTTAATGATACATTCAAAAGGCAAATCACCGTAAGGCTTGAAGCGATTGCCGTCGATGAGCAACAGCTGGGGCCGCGTGGACAACTGATCCAGTGCGAGGTGCATGGCTCGGAAGGAAGCATTAAGGATGTTGATTTGGTCAATCTCCGTATGGCTCACTTCAGCAACGGCCCAGGCCAGGGCCGACTTCATGATGATTTCTCTGACCTCCAGTCGCTGGTCCTTTGTCATTTGTTTGGAGTCATTCAGCTCCTTGCAGCGAAACTTCTTAGGCAGTATTACAGCGGCGGCAACAACCGGACCGGCCAAGGACCCGCGACCCACCTCGTCACACCCTGCCTCAATCAGATCTTTCGTGAATGAACTCCTCAGCACAGGCACCAAATTACTTAATTTGACGCTGAATTAGTCCCGTTCGCGTATGGGGTCCGGGGCATACGAACATTCATCTAAATACACACAATTCATGTCCAACCCGTGGCAAACGCTTTCGGCATCCGAGAAATATGACAACGCATGGATCAATGTTACGGAGTACCAGGTGATCAACCCCGGGGGTAAACCCGGCATCTATGGTAAGGTGCATTTCAAGAACAAAGCAATTGCGATCGTCCCGTTGGATGAACACCATAATACCTGGCTGGTCGGCCAGTTCCGGTACACTTTGGACGAATGGTCATGGGAAATTCCGGAGGGTGGCGGGCCTTTGGGAACCGATCCGCTCACTTCTGCAAAACGAGAGCTGAAAGAGGAAACCGGCTTGCTGGCCGGCAAGTGGACCATGCTTCTGCGCACGCACCTTTCAAACTCGGTTTCGGATGAAGAAGGCTTCATTTACCTGGCGCAGGATCTTACTCAAGCCGTGAGCGAGCCTGAAGAAACCGAGGCTGACATGAAAGTTATGAAATTGCCGTTTCATGAAGCGGTTCAGATGGTAATGGATGGCAGAATTACGGACGGCCTGAGTGTCATGGGAATCCTTCGTGTTGAGAGACTGCTGAACATCAGATGAACCTGAGCCTCCGGAATTATCGCTCCGACATCCGGGACAGTTTCCTGCTGGCTTATCCTGTAATGCTAAGCCAGCTGGGCCACGTCATGATGGGTGTCGCTGACAATGTCATGGTGGGGCACCTGGGTGCAAGGGAACTGGCTGCCGCCGGACTGGCCAATGTGGCATTTAACGTCCTGATGCTTTTTGGAATCGGAGTCTCATACGCAATGACTCCCCTGATCGCCGCCGCAGACGGAGAGAATGATATTGCATCGGTAAACGAAACGGTGAGGCA
>JBDHXU010000092.1:0-11823 GCA_039810905.1 Cyclobacteriaceae bacterium
TCATAAAACTGGTTTGTTCGAGTCTCGCACCGTCACGCCTTCATCTCGTGATGACAGACTTGTTTCCGAGCGCGCTTCGGAAAAACCAATCACCCGAATGAGGTCGCGCAGTGCTTGGGTCAAATGTGGTAAAGTGCGTACAACCACTGTCCGCTTTTGTCCCGATTTGTCCGCTTTTGTCCTCATTTGTCCTCATTTGTCCGCTTTTGTCCGCTTTTGTCCGCTTCCGTCTTCATTTGAACTGATTATCAATGCTTTGGGCACGATTGTACCTATTCACAGGGCATAATGTCTGGTTTTTGTGGGCGGATGATTTACGCTATGCGCACGCTACGCTTATGCTACGCGCATGCTTGGCTGACGCTTGGTTCACGCTTGGTTCACGCTTGGTTCACGCTAGGTTCACGCTAGGGTTACGCTAGGGTTACGCTAGGGTCACGCTAGGGTCACGCTAGGGTTACGCTACGTTATGCTACGATTTCGCTGGAAATGAGGGTGGGTAGGTTACCGTAGACGGTGGACGGTAGTCGGTTGGCGGTCACGCCATCACGGTCAACAGTCAACCGTCTACAGTCAACATGAGGAAAAAGTGGCCAGTAGACGGTGGTCGGTGGGTGCGACAGTCTACCTTCAACCCGACCTATCCCAACTTAACAGGCAACTGCCTGATCCTTTTTCCTGTGGCGGCAAAGATGGCATTGCACAGTGCTGGGGCGAAGGGTGGCACCGGTGGTTCTCCGGCCCCTGTTGGCTTGTCGTTGCTTTCAATGATATGAACAGCCGTTTCCAACGGAGCATCACTCATTCGGGCCAACAGGTATTTATCGAAGTTGGACTCCATTACATTACCATTCTTAACAGTGATCTCACTCTTTAAGGCAATACTGGCGGAGAATGAGGCGCCACCTTCAAATTGTGATCTGACTCTTTCAGGATTGACGGCCAATCCGCAGTCAACAACGTAATCAACTTTGGGAATCGTGATCTTGTTATTCGCATCGACGCTGACCTCCACCACACAGGCAACATAAGTAAGGAAGCTTCGGTGCACTGCAATCCCCTGACCGCTGCCTTTGGGCAATTGCTTGCCCCAATTGGACTTCTCTTTGGCAACCTGTATGACGTTCTTGAAGCGGGCGGTCTCCCAGGGGAAGTTATCCTGTTTCTCGCCATAATTCTCTATCTCCTTGCTGAGTGATGCAAAGTCAATCTTGCGGTCTTCGCCAATCATATCCAGCAAGTTCTGCACGGGGTCCACGCCCCGGGCATGGGCAATCTCATCGACCATGCTGCCAATGGCAAAAGCATGCTGAATGTTGGACACGGACCTCAGCCATCCAATCCGGATTCTGGTGGGCGCCTGCTGGGTTTCGCAACGGACATTCTTGATATCATAGGGCATGTCGATCATGCCGAGGCTTAATTCTCCGCCGCTGGGCTCCGTTGATTGCTCCACAGCCGTTCCACCAATCGAAGGGAAAACGGAACGGTGCAGCCATGCATCGACGCGGTTGTCTTTATCGATGCCGACCTTGATGTACTGTGCCGATGGTGCGTGAAAGAAGTCGTGGCGGATATCGTCCTCGCGCGTCCACAACACTTTAACCGGTCCACCAATATTTTTGGAAATGAGTGCTGCCTCGACAATAAAATCCGGTTTTGATTTCCGCCCAAAGGCACCACCAAGCAAAGTAACATTGACTGTAATGGCCTTCTCATCAAGACCCAAATAACCCGCCAGCGCCTTCTTTGCTCCCTGAGGATCCTGCGTGGGAGCCCACACCTCGCAGGACTGATCTTTAAAGTGAGCTACTGCACATGGTACCTCCATTGGTGCGTGGGCGATATGGGGTACAACATATTCTGCCTCCAGAATGGTCTTCGAGGTCTTGAAGGCCTTATCTACATCTCCATTTTCTCTTCTCACCTTGCCTTTCGATTTGGCCCCTTTCATCATGCTGGCGATGTAGGAGTCAGAGTTGTAGTTCGCATTCTTGCCTTTCTCCCAGGTAATCTCCAAAGCGTCCCGGCCCTTCAAGGCCGACCACGTATTATCAGCGACTACTACTATGCCTCCTAACGGTTTGAAGAAATTTGTTGGGAATCCGGGTGCATCCAATTTAAAGATCTTGATTACACCGGGCACTTTGCCTGCAGCATCTGCATTGAATGACTTCACACCTGGACCAGGCTCCGGATTGCGTCTGATGACGGCAATCTTGGTATTGGGGATATTGACATCCAGCCCGAATCTGGCTTTGCCTGTAACGATGTCCTTTATATCAGTGATGGAACTTGGTTTCCCGATGTACTTGAAATCTTTGGGGGATTTCAAGGTCACTGTATTTTCATCAGGCAGGGGAAGCAAAGCTGCTTTTGCAGCAAGGTATCCGTAACCAAATGACTTCCCTGAGGTGTGGACCACTTCATGGTTCGAAGCCTTGCAGCTGGATACCTCTACACCCCATTCTTTTGCAGCCGCCTGTTCCAACATGGTTCTGGCCATTGCGCCGGCTTTGCGGAGCGGCATGTAGAACATCCGCACGCTGTAAGAACCGTCGGTATTTTGGTCTCCGTATTTGGCATCGCCCTGAGCCTGCTCGATCTTCACTTTACTCCAATCCGCCTCCAGTTCGTCTGCAATAATCAAGGGCAGGCTAGTCCTGATGCCAGTGCCCATTTCGGAGCGATGTGCTATCAGCGTAACATCACCGGTGCCACTGATGCTGATGAATACATTGGGCTCGAATCTGGATTGCGGATCGCCTGTCAGATTCTTCTTGTTGTCCTTGCAACTGAAGGAGACGCCAATGAGCAAGCCCGTGACGCTTACCGAGGTGGTTTTGATAAAATCCCTGCGGCTTACTTTGAAAATTTTATGATCATTCATGGTGATACTCAGTTGGGTTGAGAAGCAGAAGCTCTTTTGATGGCCTTTTTGATTCTTTCATACGTGCCGCAGCGGCAGATATTACCGGACATGGCAGCGTCAATTTCCGCATCAGTAGGATGGGCATTTTCTGTGATCAGGGCAACCGCCGACATGATTTGTCCTGTCTGGCAATAGCCGCATTGCGGCACATTCTCATCAATCCAGGCCTGCTGAACGGCATGGAGTCCGGATGATGATATCCCTTCAATCGTAATCACCTTACCGGTACCGACCGCGGACACAGGCAGGCTGCAGGAGCGGGTGGCCTGTCCATCCAGGTGTATGGTGCAGGCGCCGCATTGCCCAATGCCACAGCCGTATTTTGTTCCCGTCATCTGAAGATTATCCCTTAACACCCAGAGCAATGGCGTGTCTGGCATAGCCTCCACCTGTTGATCTGTTCCGTTTACATTGATTTTATAAGTGGCCATATGAATTCATTTCAGGATTAATATAGGCAAAATCCAAATGTAGGGTACTGAAATAACCGATCTGGTGCATCGCTTCGTCGCAGAGTCTCCCGTGAGGGGACTCTGCAGTGGATTCGCCCTGAATTGAATTCCGGTTACATTGACATGTTTCCATCGCAGAGTCCCTGAAGGAGACTCTGCGGGGAAGGCTAGTGGGGAATTTGGTCATAGGACGAGGCGTTTCGGTACAGGAATCAGTTTGTCTTGTATTTGGCTATTTCTTAGTTGTCATTACTTGATCAGGTGTATCACTTCGTCGCAGAGCCTGCCGTGAGGGGACTCCTGCGGGGAATCCACCTACCACCAACTATCGTCCTACGCCTTTTCCACTATGTGGACAGTATACTATTGATGGATGTAAAAATTCCTAGGAATAAGCAACCTTTATCGTAATTTTACGATTAATACATCATGGGGCTTACCAAGACAGAGGAATTCACCAAAACTCAAAATGACCTTGCGTCATTGGCCAAAGCATTGGGTCATCCTGCCCGCATCGCCATTATCCATTACCTCATCAGAAGAAAGTCATGTGTTTGTGGGGATATCGTAGATGAGTTGCCTTTGTCTCAGTCGACAGTGTCGCAACATTTGAAAGAGCTGAAAAGGGCAGGGCTGATCAAAGGTGACATCGAGGGGCCTTCTGTGTGTTACTGTATTGACGCGAAAGCATGGGAGAAGGCAAAGAAGTCTCTGGCAATGTTGTTTGAAAGCTATAACGAGGAACAGTGCTGCTGATGTGTTTTTTTGCCTGAACCAATCGCAATATTACGATAATTAAAACCCGACAAGTATGACAACAACCGAGACACCCGACCAGTTGAGACAAATTGTAAAGGAGAAATACGCGCAAATAGCCGAGCAAAGCAAAGAGGCTAATGAGTCGAGCTGTTGCGGAGCAACCTGTGGCTGCTCTACCGTTGACTATACCGTTATGGCCGATGATTATTCAAATCTGAAAGGATACGTTGCGGATGCTGACCTCGGGTTGGGATGCGGTCTGCCAACAGAATTCGCACTGATAAAAAGAGGGGATACGGTTGTTGACCTTGGATCAGGTGCAGGCAATGATGCATTTGTCGCCCGCTCCATCGTGGGTGAAGAAGGAAAGGTAATTGGCATAGACTTCACGGACAAAATGATTGAAAAGGCGCGTACCAATGCCAGGAAGCTAGGATACACCAATGTGGAATTTCGCGAAGGTGATATAGAGAATATGCCGCTGGCGGGAGGTGTGGCTGATGTGGTGGTGAGCAATTGCGTGCTGAATCTCGTACCAGACAAGAAGAGGGCCTTTGCAGAGACACACCGAATCCTGAAGAAGGGCGGACATTTCAGCGTGTCTGACATTGTGCTGGTAGGGGCGCTGCCGGAAGGACTTACCAGGAGTGCAGAGATGTATGCCGGGTGTGTGGCTGGCGCCATTCAAATGGATGAATATCTTCGGATCATTAAAGAAACAGGCTTCACTGACATCAAGGTGCAAAAGAAGAAACGAATCACCCTGCCCGAGGACATTCTAAAAGAATATTTGAACGAAAGCCAAATCAAGGAACTGCAATCCAGCGACACCGGAATATTCAGTATTACAGTCTATGCAGAAAGGCCGGTTAACTGCTGTGCACCCGGATGTTGCAATTAAGCTAATGGAACGAAAGCATCCTCTATTGTTTGAACCTCTCAGTCCAACGGTTGAGAGGCTGATACGTGAATTTGGTCGTATTCCAACCGAGCGTAAGGAAATTCTGAAGCAACTGACCGGGTTTGTTGAACAGAGATTGAAATCGGGTCAACCGTCTTATCTGAATTTCATCTGTACCCACAATTCCCGCCGAAGTCAGATCTCTCAAATCTGGGCCCAGATGGCGGCATATTATTATCAAATTCCACAGGTCATCTGCTATTCCGGCGGAACCGAAGCCACAGCCTTCAATCCTCGTGCGGTGACTGCAATACGTGATGCAGGATTTGAGGTTAACGTAAGGAAAGACGGAGACAATCCAGTCTACGAGGTCGCCTTTGCAAATGATGCACCTCCGGTGATTACATTTTCCAAAACATATGATGACTCGTTCAATCAGTGCAACGACTTTGCTGCTGTGATGACCTGTTCGCATGCGGACGAGAATTGCCCTCTGGTAATCGGGGCCACTGCTCGCATTGCTCTTACGTACGATGACCCCAAAGCGTCGGATGGTACGCAACAGGAGAAAGCCACGTATGCGGAGCGTGTACATGAAATCGGCCGGGAAATTCTATTCGCATTTTCACAAATAAAGGCCTGAAGAAGATGTCCAATAACAAGCGTCTGAGCTTCCTTGACCGGTTCCTTACTTTATGGATTTTCATAGCCATGCTGGTTGGCGTGGGTCTTGGCAATTTCTTTCCCGTCGGACAGTTCATGGAACACTTTCAGGCAGGTACTACCAACCTGCTGATTGCCGCGGGGCTGATAATCATGATGTACCCGCCGCTTGCGAAAGTTCGATACGAACACTTGGGTAAGGTATTCAGAAATGTGAAAGTGATCAGCCTGTCCCTTGTCCTGAATTGGCTGGTGGGCCCTGTGGTCATGTTCTTTCTGGCTGTAATCTTTCTTCGCGACAAGCCTGAGTATATGACTGGACTCATCCTGATTGGTCTTGCCCGATGCATTGCTATGGTGCTGGTCTGGAACGACCTGGCGAAAGGGGATAAGGAATATGCCGCGGGACTCGTAGCACTCAATAGTGTTTTTCAGGTGCTCTTCTACAGTGTGTTCGCATGGTTGTTCATCACAATATTGCCGCCATATTTTGGTGCAAAAGGCTTGATGGTAGAAGTGCACATGAGCGATGTGGCCAGGAGTGTTTTCCTTTACCTCGGCGTGCCATTTATTGCCGGATTCCTGACGCGATATGTTTTTATAAGCACGAAAGGGGAGGAATGGTATGTGAAGAACTTTCTTCCGAAAATAAGTCCGCTTACGCTGATCGCACTGCTCTTTACGATCGTAATCATGTTCAGCTTCAAGGGAAAGATGATTGTGGACATACCCATGGATGTGTTGCGAATCGCCATCCCGCTGGTCATCTATTTTATGATCATGTTTGTTGCCAGCTTCATCCTGGCCAAAAAAATGGGGGCAAACTATGAAGAGAATGCCTCTGTGTCATTTACAGCGACAGGCAACAACTTTGAGCTGGCCATTGCTGTAGCAGTAGGAGTTTTTGGCATCAATTCAGGCCAGGCATTTGCTGGCGTAATTGGCCCACTTATTGAAGTACCCGCGTTGATCCTTCTCGTGAACCTTGCATTCTGGTTCAGGCGAAGGATGTATGCGGGTTGACCGTAGACTCCACCGACCATCGCACGACCATTTTCTACTGTCCACTTTTTACTATCTGTAGACTGTTGGCCTTGATCGCCACCGTCTACCGACTACTTTTTCCAAGCTGCAGACTGCAAACCGTTGACTGTTGGCAATTCGCAAATCTGCAAAGTTTTCGGGCAAATGATTAGTTTAGCCAAAGTGGGGGGAAGGGAAACAAACAAAGTTCAATCAGACTCAATGCCGTCGATGCGTGCGCAAGTAATTCTTCCGGTTGTTGACCTAACGGAAGAGATGTCTTTCTTTTCTGGTCTTGGTTTCAGGCTGATGCAGATTTTCCCGGATGACAGTCCTGAAGTGGCGGTGATGGAAGGGCATGGGATCACAATTTGCCTTGACAAACGCGTGGCCACTTCACCGGCTACCCTGAATCTGCTTACCGACGATGCTGCATTGCTGCAAAGGAAGGAACATGTCTCACCTGCCGGCACCAGGCTTTTACTCCAGCCTGAATCCTACCGGGTTGTATACCCACCGGTGCCCAACCATTTTGAAGTAAGGAGGCTCCTCGACAGTGACCCGTGGGTTATAGGACGGGCCGGCATGCAATACCGGGACCTGCTTCCCAGCCGGCTTGACGGCAGCATCATGGCTTCCCACATCCGCATTCCGAAAGGAGGGCCGGTTCCAGACATGGTGCATTATCATACGATCGGGTTCCAGTTGATCTTCTGCTATCATGGTTGGGTAAAACTTGTGTATGAGGATCAAGGCCCGCCGTTCATACTGGGGGCGGGTGACTGTGTGACACAGCCTCCCGAAATCCGGCACAGGGTATTGGAAGCGTCCGATCAGCTGGAAGTCATTGAGATAGGTGTTCCTGCCCAGCACATGACTTCTATTGATCATGATATGGTGTTGCCCACGGATACCTTCCGGCCGGATAGAAAATTCCATGGACAAACTTTTTGTCACCACCGCGTTGCTGAAGCGCAGTGGAAGACATGGAAGATGCCCCATTTCAAATACCGGGAAACCGGTGTCCTCAAGGCAACAGGTAACCTGGTCTCTGTTCAGGTTGCGCAGTATTCCGGGAACGGTCAGCCTGCTGCGTATCACCACCACTCCAATGAAATTCAATTCACTTTTGTAATGAATGGTCGGCTTCAATTACACGCAGAGTCGCAGTCGCCGCATACCGTAAAAACCGGCGAAGCTTTTGTAGTTCCCCGTGACGTTCCTTATAAGTTTGAAAAGTGTTCAGCCGACCTCGAGCTTCTCGAGGTGGCACTGACAAGATCACCTGGTGTGTAGCCTCTTACATCAGGAGGCATCTTAAAATCAAACACATCAGTTCCTTTTCATATTTACTCACCGCAGAGTCCCTGAAGGAGACTCTGCGGAGAAGGCTACTGGTGAATATGGGTGTAACACGAGGCCTATCGGTGCAGGTATCAGCTTGTCCTGCTTGGCTATGCTTAGTTGTCATTACTCGATCTGGTGAATCGCTTCGTCGCAGAGTCCCTGAAGCAGACTCTGCTGGGAAGGCAACTGGTGAATATGGGTGTAACACGAGGCGAATGGGTACGGGAATAAGCGTGTATTGTATTGGGCTATTCTTAGTTGTCATTACTCGATTTGGTGAATCGCTTCGTCGCAGAGTCCCTGAAGGAGACTCTGCTGGGAAGGCTGCTGGTGAATTTGGTTATAGGCCGAGGCATAGCGGTGCAGGTATCAGCTCTGTCTTGTTGGGCTATTCTTAGTTGTCATTGCTCGATCTGGTGAATCGCTTCATCGCAGAGTCTCCCGTGAGGGGACTCTGCGGTGGATTCGCCATGTTTTTAATTCCAACTACTTTGACATCACTCATCGCAGAGTCCCTGAAGGAGACTCTGCTGGGAAGGCAACTGGTGAATATGGGTGTAGCACGAGGCGAATGGGTACGGGAATAAGCGTGTATTGTATTGGGCTATTCTTAGTTGTCATTACTCGATTTGGTGAATCGCTTCGTCGCAGAGTCCCTGAAGGAGACTCTGCGGGGAAGGCGTAGCTGGTCGTTTGTTTGAATCCCCGTCCAACCTCCACTTTTTCCAGGCTGTGGACTGTTGAAAGTCCATCAAAGACCGCTTACATTTGACAAACAGCACGTTATGGCAAGACCAAACCAGAACCCCCTGCACAACCTCGATGAATGGGAAGAGGATCTCCTTTCCCGGTACCCTGACCCGGAATCCATCGCACAAAGCAAACCGACCGAGGCCTACCGCAATTACGAGGAACCGTCCAGGGATACGGTAAAAGAGTTCTACCGGCTGAATCATACCTACCAGACATACGACTTCGTGCAGAAGAAGAGAGAAGAGTTCCTCAAATTCAATAAGAAGGAAATGCCCGTTTGGGCAGCTTTCGATTTTCTGAACCAGCTTGTTGACGATAGCGACCCGGACACCGACCTTGACCAGTTCCAGCATTTGTTGCAGACCTCCGAAGCCATTCGCCGCGATGGCCACCCGGACTGGATGGTACTTGCCGGCCTGCTCCACGACATGGGCAAAGTGCTGTGCCTCTTCGGCGAACCTCAGTGGGCAGTAGTGGGAGATACGTTCCCCGTAGGCTGCGCTTACTCTGACAAGATCGTGTACCCTGAATTCTTCCGGCACAATCCGGATTACAATGACAAATCATACAACACGAAGTACGGTGTGTACGCACCCAACTGCGGACTTCGCAATGTAACGATGTCATGGGGACACGATGAGTATGTGTACCACATGACCAGGGATTACCTCCCTGAACCAGCTCAATACATGCTGCGTTATCACTCTTTCTACGCGCAGCACCGGGAGAATGGCTATGATCACCTCCTGGACGATCACGACCGCGAAATGTTCAAGTGGGTGAAGTTGTTTAATCCCTACGACCTGTATTCCAAGAATCCGAACCCACCCGACTGGAATGCGTTGAGGCCCTATTACGAAAAGCTCGTCGCCAAATATCTTCCTGCTCACCTGAAGTTCTGAACTTCAGCCAATAAAGCGATTCGATCAAGAACATGAAGAATCTGCACACGGCTGATGTTATCGTATTTCTTATTTATCTCGCAGCGGTTGCGGGTTATGGTTATTATATCCATCGTCGCAGGCAGGGTGGAGGTTCGAAAGAATTTTTTCTTGCTGAAGGTTCACTCACGTGGTGGGCGATAGGAGCCTCCATCATCGCATCCAATATTTCTGCAGAGCATTTCATCGGCATGTCAGGTTCGGGGTTTGCACTGGGCCTGGCCATCGCCAGCTATGAGTGGATGGCGGCAGCAGCACTCATTGTGGTGGCGGTGGTTTTTATTCCTCTCTACCGGGAGAACGGCATTTATACCATGCCGCAGTTTCTGGCCAAGCGATATAACAATCACGTCAGTACCATCATGGCGGTTTGGTGGTTGCTCATCTATGTGTTCGTCAACCTTACCTCAATCATCTACCTGGGTGCGCTGGCGATTCATTCTGTTACCGGGATTTCCTTTATTGTTTGCATTGCCGGATTGGTGATCTTCTCCATCCTGGTCACGCTCGGCGGCATGAATGTGATCGGCTACACCGACGTGGTGCAGGTGCTTGTGCTGATCATCGGAGGACTGGTTACAACCTACCTTGCCTTGGTACTCGTGTCGGCAAGCTTCGGCTATGAGAGCAATGTGTTTACCGGGCTCAGGCTCATCGGGGAGAAGGCCGATTCGCACCTGCACATGATTTTCAACAGCGATCATCCTTATTACAGTGACCTTCCGGGACTATCGGTGATCATAGGAGGGATGTGGATCAACAACCTGAATTATTTTGGCTGCAATCAATACATCACGCAGCGTGCGCTGGGTGCAGATATCAAAGCCGCCCGCAAAGGATTACTCTTTGCCGCTTACCTGAAGTTGTTTATTCCTGTAATCGCCGTATTGCCCGGCATTGCGGTATGGGTACTTTACCAGAACGGCGCCTTCCAGGCCGAAATGCTGGATGCATCAGGTGTGGTCAAGCCCGATCATGCCTATCCGACACTGCTCAGTCTGCTGCCTCCGGGAATGAAGGGGCTCGCATTTGCAGCGCTCACGGCCGCTATCGTAGCGTCGCTGGCCGGCAAAGCCAACAGCATCTCCACGATTTTCACACTGGATATTTATAAAAAATTCCTGAACAAAGAAGCTTCGGAAAAGAACCTTGTGTTTACAGGTCGCTGGACAGTGGTCGTTTCGCTGGGACTGGCCGCGCTTGTGGCGCCAGCCTTGCAAACCCTCGACCAGGCTTACCAGTTCGTTCAGGAGTATGTCGGATTCATTTCGCCTGGCGTGTTGGGAATATTCCTGCTTGGTTTCTTCTGGAAGCGCACGACGTCGGGTGCGGCATTGATGGCTGCATTGCTTACGGTGCCGCTGTCTGCGTTCCTGAAATTCCTGCCAGCCTGGAGCGGCGGGTGGTTTCCTGATCTGCCCTTCATGGACCGGATGACGCTTACTTTCTTCATCCTCATCGCGCTGATGATTCTGATGAGCCTGATGTCGCCCGCCACTGCCATCCCACACGACCGCATTTTGAAGATCGAGCGCAGTTACTTCAAGGTTGGAATGCCGTTTGTGATTTCATCGATTGTGATCCTGGGGATACTGACAGCGATTTATGTGTCGTACTGGTGAATGTAAGGCTGCTATAAGGCTCCTGGCTTCTAGCTGCTGGCTTAGTCTCAAATCTTATTCAGACCTCAACTCGTTGTCACGGGTCACTTGTCACTTTTCACTCTTCACTTTTACCTTTTCGTTCTTCGTTCTTCACTCTTCATTCTTCATTCTTCACTCTTCATTCTTCATTCTTCATTAATTCTTCATTTAATAATGGCTGTTAGCAGCTAGCTTCTTGGCCTTTAGCTTAGTCACCAAAACTTTGTCATACTTCAACTTGTTGTCCCAGGGTACTGACGACGCGTTCAGGATCATTCTTCCCACCGGAGCCATGAGCTCCATTGGGCGAAGCACTTCACTCTTCACTTTCACTTGTCTTAGCCTGACCTGGGTTGACCGAATTTAGGTTGAAGATTAAACTTAAAATTTCGGCTTTATGGCGAGCTTG
>JBDHXU010000093.1:0-11768 GCA_039810905.1 Cyclobacteriaceae bacterium
TGTCTTTCTCCAGCACCCGGACTTCTGAGGTTTCATCCAGGTCGATGTCATCCCAGGCCTTTTGGATGAACCTGACATATGCGCCCTTTCCATAGACGCGCACTTCAATCCAGACTCTGTCTATTTTTGATTTGGAAGGTTTTGCTGTGCGGAAGTATTCATCGAAGTTGTTGAAGATGTTTGGTGTTCCTTCCACGTAACTGCTGCCGGTGGAATCGGAGTATGACCAGTAGGTATAAGGGGCATCAAGCCAGTGCGCTTCCCAGTTCTTGCGATCCAACCCGAAGAAGGCTGTGGTTTCCTTCACAATGGTGTTCTTGATGGCAGTTATGTCATTCTGATTTTGAGCATTGGACAGGGTGGCAAGGCAAAGCAGACAGCCTGTGAGGAGGTTCAGGGTTTTCATTCGCAAAGGCATACAAGGTCCGCAAAAACTACCAATAACATGGATTATAAGCCAAAAAATTGACTAATTTATCATGCGGAACATGATTCTTGTCATGAAATCCCGGTGCCCTTTCCGGTTACATTTAGTAAAATCTTAAACTCGTTCTATATGCTCACCGACGAAAAACTCATTAGGCTCAAGGACCTCATGGTAAAGCCTGATAAACAGATGAATCTGAAAGACTTTGCTACCAAGTACGAAGGCAAAGAGCTCAATAAGGAAGATGCAGAGGCTTTATTGGAAACAGGCCGTAAGCAACTGGCTGAAATGCAGGACAAGTTATATGCACACAACCGTTATGCAGTTTTGATCATCCTGCAAGCCATGGATGCAGCCGGCAAAGATGGCATTGTAAAACACATCATGTCCGGCCTTAACCCGTTAGGTGTTAAAGTATATAGTTTCAAGGCACCCAATGCATTTGAACTGGACCACCACTACCTGTGGCGTCACGAGATAGCCCTTCCGCCAAGAGGAGAGATTGCCATCCACAACCGTTCACATTATGAGAACGTTTTGGCTACGAAGGTACACCCTGAGTGGGTATTGAACGAGAACCTGCCGGGTGTCGAATCAGTGAAAGATATAGACGAGTCGTTTTGGGAGTCGCGATACAAGCAGATCAGGAGGTTTGAAAAAGTTCTGACCGACAATGGAATGGTAATTCTGAAGTTCTTCCTTCATGTTTCCAAAAAGGAACAGAAGAAGCGCTTCATGGAAAGGATTGATGATCCAGGCAAGAACTGGAAGTTCTCCTTGTCGGATTTGAAGGAGAGGGCCTACTGGGATGACTATCAAAGAGTCTATTCGCAGGCCTTCAGCGCCACTTCAACCAAGAATGCGCCCTGGTTCATAATCCCTGCAGATGACAAGTGGTATGCCCGTCTGGCCATTGCTTCTGCCATTTACCGTCAGTTTGAAAAGCTTAAACTGAAGTATCCTACCGTGAGTGAACAGCAGAAAGCAGAACTGCAGAAAGCGAAGCTGAAGCTTTCCGCTGAGGAAGAAGACAGCAAGGGCAAGAAGAATAAGAAGAAGGCAAAAAAGTCTGATAAGAAGGTCTCAAAACAAGCTGCGCCAGCCGCGGAAAAAGAGGCAAAAAAGTAGGTTAAAATTGGCCCATATAGAGAGCCTTCCCCGAAGCACGGGGGAGGCTCTTTTTTTTACATCTTTTCTTTCAACATATACCCCTGAAAATGCAGTTTTTGACCTCAAAAACCCTTATTTTTGACCTTTTGTAAACCATTAAGATGACTCAGCAGAAGGCAAAATCGACATCGGAGTATTCAGCCAGTAATATCCAGGTTTTAGAGGGTTTGGAAGCGGTCAGGAAAAGGCCGGCCATGTACATCGGGGACGTAAGCGTAAAGGGACTCCATCATCTCGTATGGGAGGTTGTGGATAACTCAATTGATGAGGCCCTGGCGGGGTATTGCGATGAAATCAAGGTTACAGTTAACGAAGACAATTCCATTACAGTTGAGGACAACGGGCGGGGCATACCGACCGACATGCATGAGAAGGAAAAGAAGTCGGCCCTGGAGGTTGTCATGACCGTATTGCATGCAGGTGGCAAGTTCGACAAGGATACCTACAAGGTTTCGGGCGGTCTTCATGGCGTGGGAGTGTCTTGCGTAAATGCACTCTCAGAAGTACTGACAGCCACTGTTTTCAGGGATGGAAAGATCTTTCAGCAGGAGTATCGCCGCGGGGTGCCTCAGTATCCCGTTAAGGTGGTTGGGCAGTCAGACAAGCAAGGTACCACCGTATCTTTCAAACCAGACGGAGAGATATTCACCGTACTGGAATACAACTATGAGACCATTTCCACAAGGCTCAGAGAGCTGGCATTCCTCAATCCAGGTATCCGCATTCTATTAACTGACACCAGGGAAAAGGACGACAAGGGGGTAGCCCGAACTGACACATTCTTTTCGAAAGGTGGTCTGCGTGAGTTTGTTCAGTACATGGACGCCAACAGGGATAAGCTGATCGGTGACCCGATCTTTGTAGAAAGCGACAAAGGCGGTATGCCGGTGCAGGTGGCGATGAGCTATAACACCTCTTTCAGTGAAAATCTCGTGTCCTATGTCAACAACATCAACACGCATGAAGGAGGTACCCATGTGGCAGGGTTCAGACGGGCATTAACCCGTACACTGAAATCATATGCAGAGAAGTCTGGGTTGCTTGAGAAGGTGAAGATTGACATCAGCGGCGATGACTTCCGTGAAGGTCTGACTGCTGTGATCAGCGTAAAGGTGGCAGAACCTCAATTCGAGGGTCAGACCAAAACCAAACTGGGGAACTCCGAGGTAATGGGTGCTGTAGATCAGTCCGTGGGAGAGGTGCTGCAGAATTACCTGGAAGAACATCCGCGCGAAGCCAAACTCATCGTGAACAAAGTTATCCTGGCTGCCCAGGCCCGACATGCGGCGAGAAAGGCGAGGGAAATGGTACAACGCAAGAATGTACTTTCAGGTACAGGGCTGCCTGGAAAATTGGCAGATTGCGCCAGTGCAGATCCGGGTGAATGCGAACTGTACCTCGTAGAGGGCGATTCAGCAGGAGGCTCAGCCAAACAGGGTCGCAACCGCCACTTTCAGGCCATTCTGCCTTTAAGGGGGAAGATCCTGAATGTGGAGAAAGCCCAGGAGCATAAGATCTATGAGAACGAGGAGATCAAGAATATGATCACAGCGCTTGGCGTTAGTTTTGGTACGGCAGACGATGATAAGGCCCTGAATTTAAGCAAACTGCGTTATCACAAGATCATCATTATGACGGATGCAGATGTGGACGGCAGCCACATCCGCACACTTATTCTGACTTTCTTTTTCCGGTATATGCGTGACCTTATTGAGCAGGGATACGTTTACATCGCCATTCCTCCGCTTTACCTCCTCAAGAAAGGAAAGGAAGAAAGATATTGCTGGACAGAAGAGGAACGTGACCAGATCGTAAAGGAATTATCAAAAGACGGCAAGGAGGACAGTGTAAACGTTCAGCGTTACAAGGGTCTCGGAGAGATGAACCCGGAACAGCTTTGGTCGACAACGATGGATCCTGCCCGTCGCACGCTCAAACTGGTCTCAATTGAATCGGCAGCTGAAGCAGATCACTTGTTCTCCATGCTGATGGGCGATGAAGTGGGGCCCCGTCGCGATTTCATCGAGAAGAACGCCCGCTACGCAAAAATCGATATCTGAGAACGTGGACCAGAATGCAGATGATCGTGACGAGCTGTTGACACTGCCGCATCTTCCGCAGCAGGTTGATGACAGCCGGTATATCAGCCGAGACCTCAGCTGGTTGAAATTCAACTACCGAGTACTGGACCAGGCCCGTCACATCGATCGCAGCATTTTCGACAGGCTGAAGTTTTTGTCGATCACATCTTCTAACCTGGATGAATTCTGCACGATCCGGTTGGGGAGCCTTTACAATTACCTCGACTACGGCAAGGAGAGGTTTGATTACAGTGGCCTTAGGGAGACGCCATTCAGGGGCATGCTGCTGGTGGAGATTCGCAAGTACCTGACTGAACAGCACCAATTCTATCTCTCTGAACTGAAGCCGTTGTTCACAAATAACGGTTTCAGGATCTGCGAATATCAAACGCTTTCTGAACAGGACAGGGGCCGGGTGGACCAGTATTTTCTGCGTACGGTCTATCCGATGCTTACTCCTATGATGTTTGACAGCTATCACACTTTCCCGACGCTGAAGAACAACAGGTTGCTTTTTGGAGTGGTAACCAGGGCGGCCTCCGAAAATGGCCAACAACGGATATCGTTCATCCAGGTGCCGAGTAATATCGCGCGGTTCTATGAGATCCTCCACATGGATGGTACGCTGGCATTTGTTCCCATTGAAGACATCATCCGCCACAACGTTCACCACCTTTTCAGAAATGTTGAGATTCTCAGTGTGAATCTCTTCAGGATCAACCGCAATGGTGACTTTACCCTGGAAGAAAGTGAAGATATTGAATCCAACTTCCTCGAGGAATTGAAACGAAAACTCCAGACACGCCGCACCGGGAGAGTGGTGCGGATGGATGTTATCGAAGGGGCAGATCCGTGGATGATGAGGCTTCTCAAGATTCAGTGGGATCTTGATGAATTGAACATATTCACCGTGCCGGCTGAAAGCATGCTTGACTTCACCGGCCTGGGTCAGATCATCAGTCACAAGGAATTCAAGGACCGCCGCAGCCAGCTCAGGCCCCCTCTTAAGCCAATCAGTTTCCCCGAGTATGGAGAACGAGATCTTTTTGAGGTGTTGAAGGAGCGGGATATCATGTTGCACCATCCCTATAATTCGATGGAGCCTGTGATAGAACTGCTTGAAAAAGCTGCAGAGGACCCGCTTGTGCTTTCTATCAAGATCACCATTTACCGGCTGGCCCGTGAATCAAGAGTAAGCGCAGCCCTGCTCAAGGCTGCAGAGAATGGCAAACACGTCTCGGTGCTTTTTGAGGTAAAGGCCCGGTTTGACGAAGAGAATAATCTGCGTGAGGCACAGAAGCTTCAGAAGGCTGGCTGTTTTGTGATTTACGGTGTGGGTGCGTTGAAGACCCATACCAAACTATTGTTGATTGTGCGGAGGGAACCGGACGATCGGGTCTTCAGATATGTCCATATTGCAAGCGGAAACTATAATGAAGTAACGGCGAGACTATACACCGATATCGGGTTGCTGACCACCAAGGAGACCTATGCCAGCGATGTCTCGGAATTCTTTAATGTTATTACCGGACATTCACAACCTTCATCGTATCGCAATCTGATCACTTCGCCAAGGGATATGCGCGATGAGTTGTGCAGACTGGCACGGACGGAAGCCGAGAATGCCAGGAAAGGGTTCCCGTCAGGAATTGTGATCAAATTCAATTCCATTCAGGACAAGACTTTCATTGATGCATTGTATGAAGCAAGCCAATCGGGGGTAAAGGTTAAATTGATTGTCCGTGGCATCTGTTGCCTGAGACCCGGACGTCCCGGATTAAGTGACAATATTGAAGTTATTTCAATCGTGGGTGAGTATCTTGAGCACTCAAGGGTCTATTATTTCCATAGCGCCGGTGACCCCAAGATCTACATTGGCAGTGCTGACGCAATGGTGCGCAGCTTTGAACGTCGCATTGAATCATTGGTGTTGCTGGAGCAGGATATCCTGAAAAAGCAGGCCATGAGCATTCTGGCATTTAACCTGGCGGATAATGTCAACGCCTATGTGATGAAAGAAGATGGGAGCTATGTGGTAAAAGAGCGTGGGAATACCCCTCCTTTCAACATTCACGAAGAGTTTTATAATGTGACGAGGGAGTCGATAGAGTCTGTAAAGCTTTTCTGAGCCTATTTTACTTTCAATGTCTTTTTGCCTTTTGATTGGTCTTCGAGATTGGCAAACTCAATTTTCTTCTGAATGCGGTTTTTTTCAAGCAGGTGTAGAAGGATGCCGTCTTTCAGCCCAACTTCAGGAACCAGGATACTCTTGGCCTTGGCCCACTCCATTACTTTGATGTAGATGTCACTGGCAGGAACGATGACATCGGCCCGGTCCGGGTTCATCTGCAACGTGAATATGCGGTCTTCCATGCTGTGATCCTCAATGAGCCTTTTGATGTCTTTGACCTTCTTCAGCGACATGGTTTTCCCGGGCTTCAATGTGGCCAATTCAAAAATCTTGGCGATGTTACCGCCGGTTCCTACAGCGGTAACCTTGCCGTATCCTTTCTTTAGATTGTCCTTAACCCACTTTTCCATGTCCGCCCACATGATGGGTGAGTCATGGTGTTCCAATACGCGGACGGATCCAACTTTAAAGGATCTTGTCTTGATTTTTTTCCCCCCGACAAACAAGTTAAGCTCCGTGCTTCCACCTCCCACATCGATGTGCAGGTAGGTTCTGTCGGTGAGGAAGGATGATATGGCTTTGTTGATCAGGTCAGCCTCCAATTGACCGTCGATAATGTGAATAGTGATGCCCAGTTCGTTGTGAACCTCCTGAACCAACTCATGTCCGTTTTCAGATTCCCTCATGGCCGAAGTGGCGCAAAACATGTAGTCATCCACCTCATAAAGCTCAAGCAGAAGCTTATATGTTTTCATAAGCTTCTTGAACTTTTCTATGCTGTGGGCGCCGATGCGATTGGTGCCAAAGACATCATGTCCCAGACGAAGGGGAAAGCGAACATATTCCAATTTTTTGAAGAGAATTCTGTCGCTGTGTTCAAGTACACTGGACACCTGAAAACGAATGGCGTTGGAGCCTATGTCAATCGCGGCAAGTTTCATCAGAACCGGTACAAAAATACGGCATTGCGATCGTAGAGCCTTGGTTTATGACGGGATAAATAGGTGTTCTAATTTTCATTTTTGCGCCGATATTGGTTTCTTTGCATCGCTTATCCAGAAAGACTGAGGGACTGGGCCCTGAGACGTCTTAGCAACCCGCCATAGCGGGTGCTAATTCCCATCCTGGCGCAAAGCCTGGAGAAGATAAGCGGCCAATCTGCAAGGCTCTTTCTGGATAGTATGTTCAAACAACAGAAAGAGTGAAAATTGAAGACATTCTTAAACAGCGGATCATGGTGCTTGACGGCGCCATGGGCACGATGATCCAAAAGCATAAGCTTACAGAAGAGGACTATCGGGGCGAAAGGTTCAGGAATCATCCCTATCCATTGAAGGGGAACAACGACCTGTTGTCACTTACAAGACCGGATATTATCAAAGATATCCACAGGCAATATTTCGAAGCAGGTGCCGACATAGCCGAAACCAATACTTTCTCAGGGACAACCATTGCGCAGGCCGACTATCACCTGGAAGAAATTGTTTATGAGCTTAACTACCAATCTGCTCTGATAGCCCGTGAGGTGGCGGATGAGTTCACCAAGAAGACCCCAGACAAGCCTCGATTTGTGGCAGGGTCCATTGGCCCCACCAACAAAACTGCATCACTCTCTCCGGATGTAAATAATCCGGGGTACCGTGCCATCACGTTTGATCAATTGAAGGAAGCATTCAAATTGCAAGCGAAGGGTCTTGTCGAGGGAGGGGTTCACTTGTTGTTGCTGGAGACCATCATCGATACCCTCAATGTGAAGGCGGCGCTGTTTGCCATCGAAGAACTATTTGAAGAAAAAGGATCGAGGCTGCCTGTCATGGTTTCAGGCACGATCACAGATGCCAGTGGCAGAACTTTGTCCGGACAGACCACAGAGGCTTTTCTGGTTTCGGTGTCACATGTGCCACTGCTTAGCGTCGGACTGAATTGCGCGTTAGGTGCCAAGCAACTTAGACCTTACCTGCAGGTTTTGAATGAGCAGGCACCCTTCTTTGTGAGTGCATATCCCAATGCCGGGCTTCCCAATGAGTTTGGGCAATATGACCAAGGTCCGGAAGATATGGGTCAACAAATGGAGGAGTTCCTTAAGGAAGGCCTCGTTAACATCGTTGGGGGTTGCTGTGGGACTACGCCTGATCACATCAGGGTGATCGCTTCCCTCGCAGCGAAATACAAGCCGAGGGAGGTGGCAGTGAATGCCTAAGCATGTACTACGGCTCAGCGGACTGGAGGCGATCTCCATCACAGCAGCATCCAATTTTGTGAATATTGGAGAAAGGACCAACGTAACGGGTTCTGCAAAATTCCTCAAGCTGATCAAAGAAGATAAGTTTGATGAAGCCTTGTCCGTGGCGCTGGATCAGGTGCGTGGCGGTGCCCAGGTCATTGACGTAAATATGGATGAGGGCATGCTTGATTCGGAGGCTGCCATGGTCAGGTTTCTGAATCTTATGGCATCGGAGCCTGAAATAGCAAGGATCCCTGTGATGATTGACTCATCCAAATGGAATGTCATCGAGGCCGGTTTGAAGTGCTTACAGGGAAAGAGCATCGTAAACTCCATAAGTCTGAAGGCTGGTGAAGAGGAATTTCTAAGACAGGCGAAGCTCGTGAGAAGGTATGGTGCTGCAGCCGTTGTGATGGCCTTTGATGAGCAAGGTCAGGCCGACACCTATCAGCGAAGAATTGACATTTGTGCGCGAGCCTATCGCCTGCTTACCGAAAAGGTAAATTTTCCCCCTGAAGACATCATTTTTGATCCGAACATTTTTCCGGTGGCAACCGGCATTGAGGAGCATCGCATGTATGCATTGGACTTCTTCAAGGCTGCTGCCTGGATTCGCGAGAACCTGCCATATGCGCACGTCAGCGGAGGAGTAAGCAATGTGTCTTTTAGTTTCCGCGGGAATCAGACCGTCAGGGAAGCGATGCATGCCGCGTTCCTCTACCATGCGATTCATCATGGTATGGACATGGGTATTGTGAACCCCACTATGCTCGCAGTCTATGATGAAATCCCCAAAGATCTGCTCGAAAGGGTGGAAGATGTGCTCCTGAACAGAAGGGATGATGCCACAGAGAGGCTGCTGGAATTTGCTGAAAAAGTAAAAGGCAGCGCGAAACGCAAGGAGCAGGATGAAGAGTGGAGACAGCTTCCGGTGGAAGACCGCATCACCCACTCACTTGTGAAGGGTGTGGTTGACTTTATCGAGGTGGACATGGAGGAACTGAGGGGTAAGTTTGAAAAGCCCCTCGAGGTGATCGAAGGACCGCTGATGAGCGGGATGAATGTGGTGGGAGATTTATTCGGCGCGGGAAAGATGTTTCTTCCGCAGGTGGTAAAAAGTGCAAGAGTGATGAAGAAAGCTGTTGCCTACCTGACGCCATATCTGGAGGAGGAAAAGAAAAGGAGTGGACAGGTTGGCAAACCTGCAGCGCGCATCCTGATGGCTACGGTCAAGGGTGATGTGCATGACATCGGGAAGAATATTGTAGGTGTCGTGCTTTCCTGCAACAACTACGAAGTGGTTGACATGGGTGTGATGGTTCCATCGGAGAAGATTTTGGAGACCGCAAGAAAGGAAAATGTGGATGTGATAGGCCTGAGTGGGTTGATCACCCCTTCATTGGATGAAATGGTACATGTAGCGAAGGAAATGCAGCGGGAGAGGATGACACTTCCTCTTTTAATTGGAGGCGCTACTACTTCACGTATCCATACAGCTGTCAAGATTGACCCGGTTTATGAGGGACCAGTGATCCATGTGCTCGATGCTTCCAGGTCCGTTCCTGTTGTGAGTGAATTGATCAACGATGGGACTCGGGAAGGGTTCAAAAACAAAGTCAAGGAAGAATACAGGAGCCTGCGTAAGGATCATGAAAGCCGCCAGCAGGAAAAGGTGCTTTTGACGATCGAGGACGCGAGGAAAAATGCAGTTGGGATAGATTGGTCAACCTTTACTCCACATTCGCCATCCTTTATTGGCAAAAAGTCGCTCCTTAATTTTCCGTTGGAACAGATCAGACCTTACATTGATTGGACACCTTTTTTCCAAACCTGGATGCTGTACGGGAGATACCCGGGCATTCTGACCGATCCCAAGGTGGGTACAGAAGCCAGCAAGTTATATGCGGATGCTCAGGCCCTGCTGGATCAGATCATAGCTGGCCGCAAATTGAAAGCCAATGCCGTCATTGCATTTTATCCTGCTCAACGCATTGGTCAGGAAGACGTACAATTGTATGCCGATAAGGCAGGCCAGGTGCCGCTTCAAACCATGCATTTCCTCAGGCAGCAGAACAAGAAGGCAGCCAATTTGCCTAATTACAGTCTGGCAGATTTTGTTGCACCAGCTTCGTCTGGGAAGTTGGATTACCTGGGTTTGTTTGCTGTTACGGCAGGCATCGGACTAGAAAAGCTGATTGAGGGTTTCAAGGCACAGCAGGATGACTACCATGAAATCATGGCTAAGGCGCTGGCGGACAGGCTTGCGGAGGCTTTTGCAGAATGCCTTCATCATCAGGTCAGAAAAGATTGGTGGGGGTATGCGGCTAATGAAAAGATAACGAACGAGCAGATGATAGCAGAAGAGTATCAGGGCATTCGCCCCGCACCAGGATACCCCGCCTGCCCGGATCACACGGAGAAGAAAGTCATTTTTGATCTTCTTCAGGCCGACAAGGATGCAGGCATCCAATTGACTGAATCCATGGCAATGTACCCGGCGTCGAGTGTGTCCGGTTATTATTTCTCACATCCGGAATCACGCTATTTTGGGTTGGGTAAGATTGACAAGGATCAGATACAGGATTATGCCCGCAGAAAAGGGATGCCGGTTGAGGAGGTGGAGCGATGGCTGGCGCCGGTGTTGGGGTATTAGAGCTTTCTGTACGAGTAGAGAGAAGATTGCGCACTTATTGAATACTTGATTTTTTTGATAAATGAAAGTAACAGACCATCTGAACAACGCTTCCGGCAAGACCTTGTTCAGCATTGAAATTTTGCCACCGCTGAAAGGAGAGAATATCCGAACCTTGTTTGACAATCTGGATCCGCTCATGGAGTTCAAGCCTCCTTTTGTCGATGTCACGTATCACCGTGAGGAGTATGTCTATAAGAAGAAGGAGAACGGGCTTTTGGAAAAGAGATCTACACGCAAGCGACCCGGAACGGTGGGCATATGCGCGGCCATACAGAACCACTACAAGGTAGATACAGTTCCTCATATCATCTGCGGGGGCTTCACCAAGGAGGAAACTGAAAACGCCTTAATCGACCTTCACTTTCTGGGAATTGACAATGTACTGGCCCTGCAGGGTGACGCGATCAAATCAGAAGCCCGTTTCGTACCCGAACACGACGGAAACAAATATGCTTCAGACCTCCTGGAGCAGATTGTAGGAATGAATCATGGGAAGTTCCTGGATGAGGATCTTGAGAATGCTTCACCAACCAACTTCTGCGTGGGAGTGGCGGGGTATCCGGAAAAACATTTTGCAGCTCCAAACCTGTCGGTAGACCTGAAATACTTGAAACAGAAGGTGGACAAGGGTGCAGAATATATCGTAACCCAAATGTTCTTCGACAACCAGAAGTACTTTCACTTTGTGGAGAAATGCAGGGAAATGGGAATTGGTGTTCCCATTATTCCCGGTATCAAACCTATCACCACCAAGTCGCAGACCAGTATCTTGCCCACGGTATTTCATATTGATCTTCCGGAAGATCTCTCCGATGCTGTGGATGCCTGCAAGGACAATGCAGCTGTAAGGCAGGTGGGCATTGAGTGGGCGGTAGCTCAGTCAAAGGAGCTGATCAAATTCGGGGTTCCCACCATGCACTTTTATTCCATGGGCAAATCAGATCCGATTTATAAGATCGCAAAACAGTTGTTCTGATAAATATATTCTCAGAAGCTCAAAAAAAAGAGAGGGTGATCATTAGTTGGAGTGATCACCCTCT
>JBDHXU010000094.1:0-11607 GCA_039810905.1 Cyclobacteriaceae bacterium
GAATAAGCTGTCGCGATATCAGGCTTATTGTCTCCATCATAGTCTGCTACCGCTGGGGCAAAGTAATTGAGAAATTGACCGGTCTGGCTGCCTTTGAATAATGAGTTCGTAAGAAATGAATTGTTGCTGATGAAACCTGAGCCGCCCACATTTTCGAAGACACCGACGTCAGAAGATCCGGAGACTATGACATCGACCTTCCCATCTGAATTGAAGTCCGATATGGCCAGGCCATTTGGATTATCAACCGTATTGGCAATCGTGATTTCACCAGAGAAAGAGCCGGCATTAAATGTAGTTCCGTTGTAGATGTTCTGTGAGATGTACAGGTACTGAGCCGCATTTGCACTCCAGGCCAGATCCAGTTTGCCATCTCCGTCAAGGTCACCCAGACAAATCTGGGCGTTGAACAGGTTGGTTGCCGGTGTATAAGTGAATGGGGCATTCATATTGATGCTGCCGGGCGAGGAATTATTTGTAAATACGGAGAAGGTGTCGCCGTTATACCCGCAGGCAATAATTTCCGGCTTGCCATCACCATTCATGTCACCCGCAACAAGGTCGCTGAAACTTCCGGTAGCAGAGATGCTGTAGCCGTACCCTAGGTCAATGTTGCCGGGCGTACTCAGGTTCTGGTTGATCCATAATCCGCTGGGAGCAGTCCCATTGGTGCACATAACGTCTTTTTTCCCGTCACCATCCAGATCGGCGATTGTAATGGGGCCTGCTGCATAATAAGCGAATGCAAAAAACTTTGGCAACGCAAACGAAACTGTTCCGGGGGTACTTGTGTTCTGGTATACTGCTATAAAGGCACCTGCAGGCGAAGCGGTGGAGGCCACTACGTCGAGCAGGCCGTCTGAGTCCATGTCTGCCAGTGCGATTTCACCAAGTCCCTGCGCACCCCCCGGAATTCCCGTTGGACTCAGCGTCAGGGGCGGAAGAAATGTTGCTGTTGAAAGAGGTGGACCCGTTTTCTGATTCCTGTAGACAAAGATTTTGTATGTCGACGTCTCGGTGACAATCAAATCGATTGCGCCGTCACCATCAATGTCACCCTTGTCAATTCCTCCAAACCGGTTATCATTGTTTCCCATACCGATCAGATTCTTGTAACCAGGAGTTCCGGAGGCATTGATGATGCGTCCGCCAAAATCCTTGTTATTGTCGAAGAGCGGACTAAAACCCGTATTGGATGATCCCTGAAGTCCGGTACCGAGATTTTCCACCGTAATCTGACCCCAGGCTGTGCTGATGGGAGTAGTCACTACGAGTTGGGTCGGTGTTGCTGAATTCACCACCGCACGGATACCGTTGAACATGACAATATTCTGATTGATTGCACTGCTGAAGTTATTGCCTGTTATGGTCACTGAGGTGCCGGGTATGCCTGAAGCCGGGGTAAACGATGAAATAACCGGGGCGCTCCCATTGCTTTGTACGTTCAGTACGACATTGTCCAGGCTTCCGGTATAGCTGCTTGCTGTATTATTGTATTTTAGCCGGATGGCAATAGAGGTAATGTTACTCAAGACTTGTTTCATCTGAGTTTGTGTCGGAGCCACCCCGACGTAGCTGCCAACATGCCATCCAGCGACCGTTTCGTTTAGCTTCACCGCATACGAGGTGAAGCTGGTTCCGGGTTTGGATGCGAGTTGGAAGTAAAGAGAGATTCCGCCTCCCTGAACCAGAACATCTCCCGATAAGTTGTCTGAACCGGGTTGAGAGACCATGAGATCAAAAGTCAGGTTCTGGTTGTAGGAGGTGGTGCGGTTCCCGAGAAACTTTGAAGGGGCTGTGAAAGTGTATCCCACGAGTCCGCTTGAGACAGTGTAGTCAATGTAGCCGCCAGGATTATAGTTCGCTGGAACATACCCCCCAATGGCGGCATTAAATACTGTCCAGCTCTCGTTGTTGCCTCCGCTGAAGTCGCTTTTGATTTGAGCCACTCCTGCGAAGCCTGTTAACAAAAACAGGCTCAGTAATAATGTTCGACTTATATATCGTCGCATGCAGGGCATATGTCTCTTATCTATCAGAAAGCTTTCTCAAAGGTAACTATTGATGGTTAGCTACATTTTACGGTTTCCCTCGTTTTTCGTTAGCTTTGGATTACTTTTTAAACTTAGATGGCGGAAAACACCTACAAGTCCAACACCTTTAAGAAACCAGAGAAAGAAAAAAAGAGCAAAAGCAAATCGGGGTCCAGGTTCAATTTAGATTTTTTCAAGGATCCGCGTTTTCACCTCGCGTCAGGATTCTTCCTGCTGATTTTGTCCCTGTTCCTTTTTACTGCATTCCTTTCATATCTGTTTACAGGAAAGGCAGACCAGAGTGTGGTGGAAGGCCTGGCGGACAGCAGTTTATTGGAGTCCGGGAAAGAAGCAGATAATTGGCTTGGACTGTATGGAGCTTTCACTTCTCATTATTTTGTATTCAAGTGGTTCGGCATTTCGGCATTCTTTATTCCACCCCTGCTTTTTCTGCTTGGCTTCCGATTGGTGTTTAAGCGTGAACTCCTGTCATTCTATAATGTGTTCATCTTATCTGTCTTCGCAGGATTGTGGCTTTGCCTTCTGCTCGGCTACCTTACCCACAGTATTGCTGGCGCAACCGAAATAAGTTTTCTCAGTGGTGGACTTGGCTATGAACTAGCCTACCTGGCTGACAGTCTCCTGGGTTGGGGCACATTTCTTTTCCTGGTACTCTCACTTTTCATCTTTATTATATACTTCTTCAACGTTACCAGTATCAATGCATTTACGGTGAAGGATCCGAAACCGATGGGCAATGATGCATTGATGACAGAGGAAGAGCGGAATTCAAAGTACTCAGACGACCGTGACAACTGGCCTGAATTGGCTGTTCCTGAACCGGTGGCTCTTCCGGTTCCTGAGCCTAAGGTTCCTGAGGCAATTGTTGAGCCTGTCAAACCTGTGACCGAGTTAAAACTCGATGTGGAGGCGCCGAAAAAGGAAAAGAAACCTGAACCGTCTTTCGTCATCGAAGAACCAAAGAGTGATACAGATCAACTAGCGGAACAATTGGTGGAGCAGCAGGGGTTCTATGACCCGGCATTGGATTTGAAGAATTACAAGTTTCCACCTCTTGAATTGCTTAACGAATACGACACAGCGAAAGTGCAGGTGACGCAGGAGGAACTGAACCAGAATAAGGATAAGATCATCGCCACACTGGTAAACTTCAAGATTGGTATCCAGAGCATCAAGGCAACCATTGGACCTACTGTCACCTTGTATGAGATTGTTCCCGATGCAGGTATCAAAATCTCGCGTATCAAGAATCTGGAAGATGACATAGCCCTCAGTTTGTCAGCCTTAGGCATTCGGATTATCGCGCCAATTCCCGGAAAGGGAACAATTGGCATCGAAGTGCCTAACAAGAATCGTGAGATGGTTGGCATTCGGTCCGTGTTGTCAACTGTGGCTTTTCAGAAGACTGAGAAAGAACTGCCAGTGGCATTAGGCAAGACTATTTCGAATGAGGTACTGGTGATCGATCTCGCCAAGATGCCGCACCTGCTGGTAGCCGGTGCGACAGGTCAAGGCAAGTCCGTGGGTTTGAATGTCATTCTAACCTCGTTATTATATAAGCGTCATCCCAGTCAGCTGAAATTCGTCCTCGTCGATCCAAAGAAAGTGGAGATGTCGCTCTTCAGTAAGATCGAAAGGCATTACCTGGCCAAGCTTCCCAACAGCGAGGAGGCCATCATCACCGACACGAAAAAAGTGGTGAATACGCTTAATTCTCTGTGTATTGAGATGGAGAACCGTTATGAAATGCTAAAAGAGGCAGGTGCCAAAAACCTGAAAGAATACAATGCAAAGTTTATTGCCAGGAAGCTGAACCCAAAGGAGGGTCATCGGTTCCTTCCGTATGTAATCCTGGTGGTTGATGAATTGGCCGATTTAATGATGACGGCGGGCAAAGAGGTGGAGACTCCCATTGCCCGGCTTGCGCAGTTGGCACGTGCCATCGGTATTCATCTCGTTGTAGCAACGCAACGTCCTTCCGTAAACGTCATAACCGGTGTTATCAAGGCGAACTTCCCGGCCAGGCTTTCCTTCCGCGTTACATCCAAAATCGATTCCCGCACCATCCTGGATACGGGTGGCGCTGATCAGCTGGTTGGAATGGGCGACATGCTGCTTTCAGCGGGGTCAGATATTATCCGTTTGCAGAGCCCTTTTGTAGATACCCCTGAAATAGAAAGAGTATGCGAATACATCGGGTCCCAACGCGGGTACGAATCTGCATACCTGCTGCCCGAATATGAAGGTGATGAGGGTGGACCTGCAGATGTTGATCTGTCGGAACGCGACGCCCTTTTTGAAGAGGCCGCCAAACTCATCGTCGCACACCAGCAGGGGAGTACTTCACTTATTCAGCGTAAGCTTAAACTGGGATATAACCGAGCCGGCAGGCTAATTGATCAGCTTGAGGCCGCCGGTATTGTCGGTCCATTTGAAGGCTCGAAAGCCCGGGAGGTACTGGTAAAAGATGAGTTGAGTTTGGAACAATTATTGAGTGCACTCAATGAAAAGCACGGCCAATAGCTAAATTTGCGGCCAATCTCATGAAAAACCCACCCTCGACCATGAAAAAGGGATTATTTGCCATCCTTTTCACCTTCTTTTGCTCCATCGCCTTTGCGCAATATGACCCCAAGGCCCTCGAGATCCTGGAGGCCATGAGTAAGAAATACAAGGCCCTACCCTCATTCGAAGCAGCGTTCTCCTATACGCTGACGAACGATGTCGAAAAGATCAATGAGGAATTCAAAGGCAAAATGACGGTGAAGGCAGAAAAATACCACTTGTCACTTCCCGAGCAAGAGGTGGTTAACAACGGTACGACCATTTGGACATACCTGCCTGATGCCAAGGAAGTGAACATCGATAATTTCGATCCAAATTCTGACGACCTGAATCCTTCTAAATTCTGGGAGATTTACAAGAAAGGGTTCAAATATCTCTATCTCGAGGATAAGACAGAAGGCGGCGTGATGTGCGAAATTGTTGATCTGGTTCCGGAGAAGAAGGATGCCCAGTATTTCAGGGTTCGAATGAACATCGTGAAGAAGGATAAGAGTATTCAAAGCTGGACCATGTACGACAAGGCCGGCAACCGCTATAAATACACCATTACAAAGTTTACGCCAAGCCCAAAGCTGGATGATTCCTTCTTCAACTTCGACGTAACAAAGTACCCAGGAGTTGAAGTGATCGATTTAAGGTAATCATAGTATCTTCCAACGATGAACAGGCAAGAACTCATCGATCAAATACGGAAGAAGAAATCTTATTTATGTGTTGGGCTGGATACGGATTTCTCCAAAATCCCTTCTCACCTCCAGTCTGACCAGGATCCGGTATTTGAGTTCAACCGCAGGATTATTGATGCCACTGCAGATTACTGCGTGTCCTATAAGCCCAACCTCGCCTTTTATGAGGCCCTTGGTGCACGTGGATGGGAGAGCCTGCAGAAAACCATTGACTATATACCCAGGACGCATTTTACGATCGCAGACGCGAAGCGCGGCGACATTGGCAATACATCCACGCTGTACGCGAAAGCATTCTTTGAATCCCTGAAAGTGGATGCGCTAACGGTGGCTCCCTACATGGGTTCTGATTCTGTCAAGCCATTTCTTGCCTTCAAAGACAAATGGGTAATTCTGCTCGTGCACACTTCCAATCCCGGCAGTGCGGATTTCCAATTACTCGAATCACGAGATGGCAGAAGGCTGTATGAAAACATTATTGTGACTTCACAACAATGGGGTACGCCTGAAAATCTCATGTATGTCGTAGGTGCTACGAGGGCAGACAAGATTGCAGCTATACGTGCCCTTGCGCCGGAACATTTTTTCCTGGTCCCGGGCATCGGTGCACAAGGAGGCGACCTGGAAGAGGTTTCAAAACATGGATTGAATAAGGATATTGGTCTTTTGGTGAATGCTTCTCGTTCTATTTTGTATGCATCATCCGGCAAAGACTTTGCGAGCCAGGCGGCCATTGAAGCGGGAAAGCTTCAGCAACAAATGGAGAGAATCCTGAATTCCCGATAATATGCGAAGGACAATTTATTTGTTGCTCATGTTCAATGTGGCCTTTACTTCTGCTCCACAGGAACCGGAAAACATGAAAGGGATGGTCGATCGTCACAATTTCTGGCGTAAGAAAGTGAATGTGCCGGATTTGAAGTGGTCACCTGAATTATCTGCATTTGCGCAGGACTGGGCGGATAAGCTTGCTGCTGAGGGATGCAACATGGAGCATAGGCCGCGTTCTGGTAAATGGGGAAGTTCATATGGTGAAAACATCTATTGGTCTTCAGGGATGAAGAACACCCCCGATGTAGTGGTGGATAACTGGGCTTCTGAAATTGAGAACTTCGATGCCAGGACTGGCTCCTGCAAAGGTGGTGTTTGCGGCCACTATACACAGGTGGTCTGGAAAAATACGCAACGCGTAGGTTGCGGCATGGCAAAATGCGGTGACCAGGAAATATGGGTTTGTAACTATGACCCGCCTGGAAATTGGGTGGGTGAAAAACCATACTAGTTTAGGAGGTTTTGGCCAATGCCTGAAGGCAATCGGGATCAGTACTCATCAGGCACGACTAATTCTTGATTATGATCCACCTGGCTAAAACAACTTTCATTTGATCAGGTTTTCCTTCATGGCGCTTTCGTGGCTATAAGCAGGCTATTCACTAATTCGCATGACCGTGACAAAGGTCATGAACGAGTCTTTTCTTCATTACATATGGCAGATGCAATACTTCCGGAAGGAGGAATTGTGTACGAAGGAAGGAGAAACAGTCCAGGTACTCCATCCGGGAACCCTCAACACTCACGCAGGCCCCGATTTCCACGCCTCAAGGATACGTATTGGGGGAATGGAATGGTCTGGTAGTGTGGAAATTCACGTTCGTAGTTCGGAATGGATCGATCACCATCATGACGAGGACCAGGCATATGAAAACGTGATCCTTCACGTAGTCTGGAGAATGGACAGGGTCATCCTGCGGCGGGATCAAACCGTTGTTCCGACAGTGGAACTGTGGGATAGAATTGATGACCGGTTGACCAAAAAGTACCGGCAGCTTGTCACCAGTTCATTTCAAATTCCTTGCCGGGGAGCCTTGCGGGATGTGCCTGAGATGTACAAGATATCCGCCCTCGATCGTGCCTTGGTGGAAAGGCTTGAGCGGAAATCAGACGAGATTCTTGGCTATTATGAAGCCACCGGCAGAAGTTGGGAAGAAACCTCTTATTGGGTGCTGAGCAGGAACTTTGGTTTCAAGGTAAACAATGAGCCATTTCTTCAACTGGCGAAAAGCGTTCCTCTCCGTTACCTGAGAAGGCACAGTTCAAGCATTCTGCAGGTTGAGTCTATGCTTTTCGGTGCTGCAGGCTTCCTGGAAGGGCCAAGTAATGTCGACTACTTCAGGAGTCTGCAAACTGAATACAAAGTTCTTGCTTCAAAATACCGCTTACCGAGTCTGATGAAACGATCACAATGGAAATTTCTCAGAATGAGGCCAGCCAATTTTCCAACGCTGCGTATTGCACAACTGGCTGCGGTCCTCAGGTCTCAGAATCAACTGTTTTCCGGCATGTTTGAATCAACAGATCTGGGATTGCTAAAGAAATTCTTTTCATGCGAACCATCGCCTTATTGGAGAACACACTACCATTTTGGCAGTCACACCTCTTCAGAGATCCATGTATTAGGATTAGATAGCATCCACACCCTGGTAATCAATGCAGTCATACCTTTGTGGGCCGCTTACAGTCTGCTCCATCATGATGATACGCTCTTGGAGCGTGCAATTGAGGTTTTGAAATCAATCCCCCGAGAGGAGAACAGTATTATCAGGTCCTGTCAAAATGCAGGCATAAATCTTTCTAATTCTCATGATACGCAGGCAGCTATCGAATTATTTAATAATTTTTGCGCAAAGAAGCGATGCTTAAATTGTTCAATCGGAACTTTTCTCATTCGTCCCGTACGTGAAACTGCTAATTCCTATCCTGGCTAGCCTGTTGGTACTCTGGCTTCTGTGGCTTGTGTACCGCACAGAAGCACATAGAAGGCTCTTTGTCTCTGCCTTGCTTGCAAAAGTGGTGGGCGCATTGGCTGTGAGGTGGCTGTATTTTAGTCATTATGGAAGTGGGGACACGATTGGCTATTGGATGGACGCCAGGACCATTGCGGATCGCTGGCTGATTAATCCCATGGAAACTCTTGGTTTTTATTGGAATGAAGAAAGCATAGGATCAGAATGGGTGCAGTACCTTATGTACCACACTGACCGCTCTATCTTCTTCACCAAGTTTGCCGCTCTTATTGCCCTGATCAGTTCAGGGAACTATTGGCTTATGTCCATTTTTTTGGCAGCATTGTCGTTTGCGGGTGCCTGGTACCTTTTCAAAAGAGTCATTGAATATTTTCCTCAGTCCCTCTTTCCGGCTTCGCTGGCACTTCTCTTCTGGCCTTCAGTTGTTGTCTGGTCCTCAGGGGTTATAAAAGAATCAGTCGCACTCACAGCACTCTTCTTTGTTACGGGTCTGCTTCTCAGGATATTGAAAGGGTATCCTGTTTCGTTTGGAGAGTGGATTCTGGCTGCTCTTTGCCTTTGGTCAGGATGGAGCCTGAAGTATTACTGGTTTGCCGTGTGGATACCTGTAGCAGCGACTACTATTCTTGTCGCCCGGATTACCTCTTCGAAGCCTGCATATTACCGTTACCAGTGGTTGTTTTGGTCTGTCACGTTCGGCTTGATGTTGCTGGCGGTCACGTCATTTCATCCTAATTTCCATCTATCACGAATTGTTGCTGTGATCTACGAAAACAATCAGGAGTTCGTCCGGATCTCAGAGCATTATATCCGATACCCGGATCTTCAGCCCTCTGCCTGGAGCATGCTGGTAAATGCTCCTATGGCGCTGATATCTTCCTTGTATCGACCCATTCCGGGCGAAACCTACAATTTCCTCTATGTATTGGCGTCTGTTGAAAACTTTGGTTTGATGATTCTGACTTTGTGGATGTTGCCTTTCCTTCGGCAACTGAAGACTACCCATTGGGGTCAGGTAACATTACCAGCTTTGGTATACATAGCGCTGGAAGCAGTCCTGCTGGGTTTGTCAACGCCCAACCTTGGCACCCTTTCACGGTACAGGATAGGCTTCATGCCTTTTTTTGTCTTTGTGCTGCTTTATCAAAATGAATATTTGAGGCGTCGGGGTTCAGGAATTGCCGCGTGAGTGTTGCAGAAGTACCTTTGTGGAGTCTATGGAAAACCCTGTTATTATTTTCGGCGCCAACTTTCTGGGCCGATCCGCAAAGGAAATCTTTGAAAGCAACGGAATCATTGTCTATGGATTCCTTGATGACAACAAGTGGCTGCATCACTCAGAAATGGATGAAATAGCCGTTCTTGGGAGTACGGACGATGACGGATTCCTTAAGCTTATTGGCAAGAAATGTGAAGCCTTTGTTGCCCTCGACGATAACAAGCTAAGAAGATCGGTCGTAAAAATGTTGAATGAGGTCCGGCATATCCAGCCTGTTAATGCCACACATAAGCAAGCATGGATTTCTCCCAAAGCAGAGATAGGCCATGGCAATTTCTTTGATATTGGTTTTTCATCCGGACCTGGATCCAAAATAGGCAGTCATTGCATCCTGCATGCCCATGCTCATATAGGTACCGGCACTACAGTTGGTGACTTCGTGCAAATTGGTGCAGGGAGTGTAATCAACCCGGGTGTAACTATTGAAGATGACGTATTCGTAGGTTCCGGCGCCATTGTGGTTTCCGGAGTCACACTCGGCAAAGGATCCAGGATCGGGGCAGGATCAGTTGTAGTGGCCTCTGTCAAGGCCGGAGAGACTGTTTTCGGTAACCCTGCTCAGTCAGTGAAGGCCTGATCTCAAGGCGTCGTCATGCTGTCCATGCGGACAATATGCCTGCTGGCTTTCAGCGGGTCATCATTGTAGAAGCCAGAAAGGATTCTGTGAGCGATCTGCTCGATGATCAACTCTTCCTCTGACTTTCCTTCCTTGCCACGCCAATACACGCGCTTGGGATGTTTCTTCATATCAGTCACGTAAGACCGCGCCTGGGTGTATTGGTCATCCGTGAATGTGATAGTGAAGCAGGTACGAACTTTCTGCGTTTCCATAATACTTTCTGGTTTACAATGCCTGTGCCAAAGATTGCTGCCTTAATTTTAGGAAAAATTCAGACCACACTGCAAACGTACGCCCGCCTCCGGGCGGAAGTGTTCGGAGGTGGGACAACCAAAAGAATTGTATAACCCATGCGGGACTATCACATTCATACTTTAGCCAATGGCATACGGGTGGTTCACAACCCTGTGACAAGTACAGGAATTGTACATATTGGAATCATGCTGGATATCGGCAGCAGGGACGAATCACTTTCTAACCAGGGTATAGCTCATTTTTGGGAGCACATGGCATTCAAGGGAACCAGAAGCAGAAATTCATTTCATATTCTTAACCGGCTTGAATCTGTAGGAGGTGAGTTGAATGCGTTCACAGACAAGGAAAAAATCCTCTTCTATGCCTCGCTCCGCGATCAGTATTTTGAAAGGGCACTGGAGTTGTTGACAGACATAACCTTCGAGTCAATCTTTCCGACACACCAGATATTGAGGGAGAGAAATGTAATTTTGGAAGAGATGTCGATGTACGACGATGACCCGGATGGATCATTGCAAGACGAATTCGACGCCCTGATTTTCAAAGGTCATCCGCTTGGTATGAAAATCATAGGCACAAGGAATACTGTTCAGTCTTTCAGAAGGCAGGCCTTTCAGACATTTGTGAAAGAACACCTTGACACCCGGAGAATTGTACTTTCAGTAGTAGGGAATGTAGACAATGAAGAGGTGTTCCGGCTTGCTGAGAAACACCTTGGCAAAGTACCGGCAACAGTGTCACACAGGAAAAGGAAAAAGTTTAGCGGCTATGTTCCTCGTCACGTCAACATTCACCGTACGGTTAGGCAGGCCCGATGCGCTATTGGAAGAACTTCGTTTTCAGTTTCAGATCCGCGTAGAAACCAGTACTATTTGTTAAATAATATATTGGGAGGTGCCGGCATGAATTCAAGATTGAGCCTGGCGTTGCGCGAAAGGAGGGGCTTGGTCTATTCTGTTGGGTCGCAATTTGTACCGTTCACAGATACCGGCCTCTTTGTAATTTCTTTCGGGACCGAGCCTAAACAGGTGGACAAGAGCATAAATGTAGTGCGGCAGGAATTGGATCGCCTCCGGCAGGAACGAATGGGTACCCGCCAGCTTAAGATGGCCAAAGAACAAATTATGGGACAGGTTGCAATGGCTGAAGAGAGCAATATCAGTTTCATGATGATGATGGCCCGGAGCCTGCTGGATATTGAAAGAATTCCTTCTTTGGAGGAGATTTTCTCAAAGATAAATGAGACCAGGGCTGAAGACCTTCGTGAATTGGCAGAAGGATTCTTCATTGACAATCAAATGAGTTATCTTGTTATGGAACCAGCATCATCATGAGTGAAATTGTT
>JBDHXU010000095.1:0-11602 GCA_039810905.1 Cyclobacteriaceae bacterium
GTGATATCAAAGGAAATAACTCCCGTAATCCTGAAACGGGCCATTTCAATATCGACTTGACGGTCGACCGGCTGCAAAACAGGATCGTGGATATCAAAGGATATTATGACCCTGAAGACACGCAGAGCCCATTGCACACAAAGGCCATCCTGAAGAAAGCCAATCTGAAACTACTTGAACCAGTGATCAAAGACCTGTTCACCCAGCTGGATGGCACCCTTACGGGTGAATACGAGATTGAGGGTGGATTCACCACCCCAAGGATAACCGGTGAGGCCGCCATCGAAAACGGGCAGGTGCTGATCAACTATCTGAAAACACTCTATAAAGTGGAAGGTGTATTGGGCATGACACCCCAGCAGATTCAGTTCAATAATTTCAAAATAACCGACACCTACAAAAACGAAGGGAGGCTGCAGGGATATATCGCACATAGGAACTTCTCCAAGATGAGAATCAACCTTGATGCCTCGTTCTCCAACTTCCAGGTAATGAACACCACGCTGAAAGACAACAATCTCTTTTACGGCCAGGCGTTCGGAACAGGCACGCTCAACATTCTGGGGCCCGTATCCAATCTTAAGATCTCCGCCACAGCAAGGACGAACAAGAACACCCGGCTTTTCATTCCGGTAGGAACCACATCGACCGAAGAAAAAAAGGAGTTCATCCAATTCACCAGCTTCACGCAGGTTGTCAGGAAGAAGAAAGTAGTGCCCAGGACGCAAAAGAAAGAGCTTTCAGGACTCACCCTCGATCTTGATATTGATGTAACGCCCGATGCTTATGGCGAAATCATTTTCGATATCAAATCAGGCGATATCATCCGGGGCCGCGGGCGGGGCGATATCAAACTTCAGGTGGACACCAAAGGTGAATTCAACATGTTCGGATTGATGGAGTTCACCGAGGGAGCCTACAATTTCACTTTGTATGACATCATTAACAAGGAGTTTCAGATCAAGCCCGGAAGCAGGATCACGTGGTATGGCGATCCCTATGAAGGAAATCTTGCGATTGCCGCAAGTTATCGTCAATATACTTCCATGGGTCCAATACTGCAGGGTCAGCCGGAATCTGTGACTAATGATCCCAACATCAAAAGAAAATATCCCGTTGAGGTGCTTCTGAAACTGGATGGTCCCATGCTCTCGCCCCAGATTGTCTTTGATCTGGAGGCAAAAGACCTTCCCGATAATGTGGTCACTGCCGACGGACGCTCTGTTCGCCTCCGATTTGAGTTTAATGCATTCAAGAACAAGCTCGACGAGCAGGAACTGAAGCGTCAGGTATTCAGCCTGATCATCCTGCGAAAGCTTTCGCCGCCCGATGCGTTTGCAACCAGCGGCTCGCTGTACAATAGCGTAAGTGAATTGTTGTCCAATCAACTCAGCTACTGGCTCAGCCAGGTCGACCAGAACCTTGAGATTGACCTTGACCTGGGCACGCTGGATCAGGAAGCTTTTAACACATTTCAACTGCGTCTCTCCTATTCTTTCCTGGGAGGAAGGCTCAGGGTAAGCAAAGACGGCAGCTTCGGCAACCAGCCGAACCGGTCGGAACTTTCCACCATCGCAGGTGACTGGACCGTTGACTACTTGCTCACACCCGACGGGAAATTCAAGGTGAAGATGTACAGCCGTTCTACGGTCAATCAACTAAACAGTACCCTGAACACTCAAACGGCTGCCGTTACAACCGGTGCCAGCCTTTTATATACACAGAACTTCAACCAGTTCAGTGACCTGCTCCGGTCTGCCAGGGACCGCAGGAGAAAAGAACTGGAGCAGAATCCACCCAAGGAAGACGACGGAACACACTAGGTATGGAAGAAGTCTCTCCGTCCCGCAAAAGATTACGTCTGGTTATCGCTGGATCTCTTCTAATCTATGGGATCATGATGCTCGTGCTGGGCAGCGCATGGTATTCCCGCCAGTGGATACCCGGTCCCTTTCACTTTTTTGATGACTTGCCAGAGTGGAAGCAGATGGACAAGTTCGCCCACTTCTTCTGGACATTCCAGGTAAGCGCGCTCGCGGCAAGACTATTACGCTGGGCCGGGCTGTCATCGATGCGTGCGGCCGCCTTTGGTGCGGTGATGGGCTTCTTCTTCGTGTCGTGCATCGAGATCCCGGATGGATTCTCAAATGCCTATGGAGCCTCCGTCTATGACCTGGCAGCCAACATCCTTGGGGCAGGAACTTTCTGGCTTCAGGTAAGGCTGTGGCAGTCTATCAAATGGTGGCCGAAATTCAGCTTTCACCCCAGCATCTTTGCACCCCTTCGGCCGGAAGTGCTGGGTCACACCTGGCTGGAACAGATTCTCAAGGATTACAACGGTCAGACCTTTTGGTACAGCATCACATCCGACAAGTTACCCCTGCCCTCCTGGCTGGCCATAGCTGTCGGTGTGGGTGCAGAAGGAATGATTTATGGACGTGATGCCGAAAATATGGCCGCCCATTTCACGCCGGGCAGAAGATACTTTCTTTCGATTGACCTCAACCTTCAGCAGTTTACACCTAAGTCGTCCCTGGGCCGGACCCTCGTTTACGTACTCAACATTATCAAAATCCCGGCACCCGCAATAGAATTCTCAGCCAATGGAATCCGTTTTCATCCACTCTATTTTTGAGATCATTCAATAATTGTGAGGAATTAGTTATTTTACCCATGTATTTGGACTCATTAATCGATCTCCATGGACCTGAGTGCTTTCATGAAAAAATACGCTGAGGAAATCGGCGGCCAGTACATTGAATATAACCATACGCTTTCCGTAGTAATCATACCGGTATCCGGAAGCAGATTTCAGACGGTCATGGGCACCATCAAGGAAAGCAGCCTCTACAACCGCAAAGTGATCACGTTCACTTCCAAGGTATGCCCGCTCCATGACGGCATCGACTACAAGATGCTGCTCGAACAAACTGCTTTCTTCAATTACTGCAGGTTTGTGATCCTGGAGAACCATTTGCAGGTGGAGGCCGTCTCATCATTGTCAGGTGTGACAGAAGAGGATATCAAAGAAATGCTTCAGGAGGTTGCCAACCTCGCCGATCAATACGAGATGAAGCTCACCGGGGCCGACATTCACTGATCCCTTCTTTCTTAGTAACTTTGCACCGCAGGCTGTCTTATCGCGTCCCGACTTGTCGGGGGGAGGAAAGTCCGGGCAACACAGAGCATCGTACTTCCTAACAGGAAGGCCCCGACGATAAGTCGGGGACAGAGAGTGCCACAGAAAACAAACTACCCCGTGAACCGGGGAAAAGGTGAAAAGGTGGGGTAAGAGCCCACCGCTCCGGTGGTGACATCGGGGGCACGGCAAACCTTACGAGTTGAAAGGCCAAATAAGTGTCGCCCGCGCAAGCGGATCAGCGGCTCGCTGATGGCACCTGTTGCCAGCGCCACGGGTAGGCTGATGGAGCACGCCAGTGATGGTGTTGCCAGATAAATGATAGGAGCCCCGATGCATCGGGGGACAGAACCCGGCTTACAGGCCTGCATTTTTAACATGAAACCTGCTACGTGAAAGCGTGGCAGGTTTCACTATTTTTACGCATGCCTAAAATTCTGATCATTGAAGATGAGGCGAGCATTCGCGCCGTTCTGAAAGACATTCTGCTCGACCAGAAAGAACTCAAACTGGAACTGGATGAAGCCCGGGATGGCGCTGAGGCCCTGAACCTGCTGGAGAATCACGTCTACGACCTGGCCCTCTGTGATATCAAAATGCCAAAGATGGATGGCATGGAAGTACTTGCCAGGGCCAAAGAGAAAAACATCCACACACCTTTTGTAATGATTTCTGCCCATGGTACCACGGAGATGGCAGTGGACGCAATCCGAATGGGTGCATACGACTTTCTTCAGAAGCCACCGGATCTCAATCGGCTGCTGATAACAGTGCGTAACGCACTGGACAAACATTCCCTGGTAAAGGAAACCCGCTCACTGAGAAAGAAGGTGTCCAGAAAGTATGAAATGATCGGCGATTCACCGGCACTAAGGGGTGTGAGGGAAATGATAGACAAGGTAGCCCCTACCGAAGCGCGCGTGCTGATCACCGGACCCAATGGCAGCGGCAAGGAACTGGTGGCCCGCAGCATACATGAGAAAAGTAACCGGAGCGATGGTCCATTCATAGAAGTGAATTGCGCTGCGATCCCCAGTGAGCTTATTGAGAGCGAGCTCTTTGGTCATGAAAAAGGATCCTTCACTTCCGCAGTCAAACAGCGGATCGGAAAATTCGAACAGGCTGAAGGAGGAACATTGTTTCTGGATGAGATCGGAGACATGAGTTTGTCGGCCCAGGCCAAGGTATTAAGAGCCTTGCAGGAGAATAAGATTACGCGAGTGGGTGGTGAAAAGGAAATTGCTGTTAATGTCAGGGTTCTGGCCGCAACGAACAAGAATCTAAAAAAGGAGATTACAGAATCAAGGTTCAGGGAGGACCTGTATCACAGGTTGGGTGTAATTCTGATTGATGTCCCGCGTTTGGCCGATCGCAAGGAGGACATTCAGGCCCTGGCCGAAAAATTCCTGAAGGACATCTCTGAAGAGTATGGGTCAAAGAAGAAGACGATTGATCCAAAAGCAGTCAAACTCCTGGAGGCACATCCCTGGACAGGGAACATCAGAGAACTAAGAAATGTGGTCGAAAGGCTGGTGATTATGGCAGGCGACGTCATCCAGGCCGAGGATGTCAAAAAATACCTGCAGAGCTAACGCACAAAGGGGGACTAGATGCGCTGTTCGCCTTTCTTCACTTCTTTCTTGCTGTATGTAGGGCAGGTGTACTGGCTACAGGAAGCAAGGAGGCCTGCGAGGATAAGGAATGCAAGAACTCTTTTCATGGTAGTTGGTTTAAGCAACAAAATTAGAAATAGCGGCTGTTTTAACAAGTTTAACGTAATAATTTGTCGTTTGGTCGAGAATTTCACTTATCCGATAAGCAGGTTACAACCCCTTATATCGCTGTTATCCATACGTCCAATCACCTCAAAGTGACCACTCTGGGCTATTCTTCCTAAATCCTGGGTTTCGATAAATGCGCAGGAGTGAAAATTAGCCAGGTCAATGATGTTAATTCTGCCTGTTCCCTTGATTTCTGGCGTATCCGGGTCATTTATTTCCCGAATGTGGACTCTTAGGGAAGGCGGACATGCGAATATCCCCTGGCCGGCGGAGTATGCCTGGGACAGCAATTCTGTCATTCCATATTCCGAATAGATGGTCTTAGCATGAAGATTCTCGCGCAGCACCTGATGCAGTTCCTCCCGGATCAATTCCTTTCTTCTCCCCTTCATTCCCCCCGTCTCCATCACCATGCAGTGAGAGAGATTCAAGTCATAACGCTCAGCCAGATCCAATAGTGCGAAAGAGACACCAAGCAGAAGAACCTTACGACCATCATGGAGGGACTCAAGCGTTCTGGAAAGACCATCCAGATCATTAAGAAAGAATCCTGACGAATCAGAACCTGATTCTCTTATAAAATGGGCAGCCATGGCAACAAGCGATGAGCCGGTCCTTTCCAGATAAGACGGCAGGAGGCAGAGCACATGAAACCCCTTCAATGGTCCGAAGGTATCTTCAAATATCTTCTGACTGTGTTTCTCATAGAATGCCAGAGAGGGAATGGCATGGCTGCTCAACGATTGACCGGTTGTTCCACTGCTGTGGAATACCTGTTCTTCCTTCCAGTTGCCGGTGCGAATTGAATGTGTTTTGAAAAGCTGGATGGGCAGGAAAGGAATTTGTTCAATGCCTGTGACTGAATCCGCATTCACCTCCCGGAATTGGAGGTATTCCCTGTATACAGCACAGTGTTTGGCCTGAAACCTGAATAAACGCAATGCAATTTCAGCGAAGGCTTCGTCGTTCTGGGGATATAATTCCCGTTTGAAACTTTCAAAAGTCTCCAAGCGTTGACATTTTTGCAGTTGGTAAAGGTAAAACAAATGAAGCCGTTAAATCATTGGCCGTCTTTTCTTGCCGTGTCATTGATTTTCATGGCCTCCTGCTTCGAGCCACCTGTCTACTCCCCCATTCCATCCATAGAGTTTGACAATATCGTCTTCAAGGATGTGGCAGATCCTTCTGCATTCGATTCCCTTATCGTATCCGTTCGTTTCAAGGATGGCGACGGTGATCTTGGCCTGGATGCGTCCGCCCGTTCCGATACGCTGGAACCATACAACGCGAAATACTATTATGTTTTCCCTAACGGAACCTATATCAACTACAAGACCAAGCGGACAGATCCCCGGTACGATACCCTCCCTGCCTTCGTGAAACCCTATTGGTGCACCAACTGGGAAGTCAGATCAGTAAACAAGGTGATCGACACACTCTATTTTCAACTTAACCCCAATCACTACAACATTTTTGTCGACTTCTTCATCAAGAACAACGACGGGACCTATAAAGAGTTTGATTGGCAGAAGGAATTCGCCAACTATCCCAGTTGCGGCGAGACCTACGATGGACGATTCCCCATCATGACCAAAGATCTTACTCAGAAGACTCCCCTTGAAGGCACCATTCGTTATGCTATGAAGTCTACAGGATTCCTGATCCTGTTCAGCATAAAAACACTCAAGCTGAGGATCACCATCCAGGATCGTGCCCTTCATAAAAGCAACACCGTGGAGACTGGCGACTTTACCCTGCAAGGAATCAAAAAGTGAAGTAGCCAGCAGGGCTTGTGCCGGCTGCCTCCCTCTTGTCACTACTAATAAATTGAAGGAAACCGCAACGGGTCGGACTCTAGCATCATCGCATAGACCTTGTCAACGATATCTTCAGGATTAGGCTTGGAGAAGTAATCTCCGTCGCTGCCGTAGGCAGGCCTATGCTCCTGTGCCGTAATGGTCAGAGGTTTCGAGTCGAGGAATTCATATGCACCCTGCCCCTCAAGAACCTGCTGCATCATATAGGAAGTTGCACCTCCAGGCACATCCTCATCCGCGAAGACAACTTTGTTGGTCTTCTTGATGGATTCCACAATGAGGTGATGACGATCAAATGGCAGCAGCGTTTGAACGTCAATCACTTCGGCTGAAACGCCCATGCTCTCAAGGTCCTTTGCCGCCTCCATCACAATCCTGCACATGGAACCATAAGTAACAATCGTAACATCCGTTCCTTCTTTGAGAACATCCGGCACACCCAAAGGAACCCGGTACGTGCCTATATTGTCCGGCAACTTTTCTTTAAGACGGTAGCCGTTGAGACACTCAATGATGAGCGCAGGATCGTCTGACTGCAGCATGGTGTTGTAAAATCCTGCTGCCTGCGTCATGTCGCGAGGCACGAGGAGATAAATTCCGCGGATGCTGCCAAGGAGCATGCCAATGGGTGATCCCGCATGCCAAACCCCTTCCAGCCTATGACCGCGAGTACGGATAAGCAATGGCGCTTTCTGGCCACCCTTCGTACGGTATTGCAGACATGCCAAGTCATCAGACATGATCTGAACGGCATACAACAGATAGTCCAGGTACTGAATCTCAGCAATAGGCCGCAGGCCTCGCAATGCGAGACCGATACCCTGACCCAGGATGGTGCACTCACGAATGCCTGTATCTGTTACCCTGAGTTCCCCGAATTTTTCCTGAAGTCCGGCAAAACCCTGGTTCACATCACCGATCTTCCCTACATCCTCACCGAAAGCCAAAACACGCGGATCCCTCTCAAGCGCTGCCTTAAAGCACGCCTGCAAAACTTCTCTGCCATCTACGAGTGGGGATTGCTCTGAGTACTCGGCAGCTACAGGTTCAACTTTCAAGGCTGACCATTCTGATTCGCTGTACAAATGCGAGCTATAGCGCTCATGATTTTCAGATGAGGTTCTCTTCACCCAGCCGATAATCTTATCACGGACTTCTGAGGGATTGCTCCGAAGCAGTCGCAGCGTCTTTTTGGCTGCCTTGACAGCATCCAGCCGGAGCGGGTTGATGGTCTTCTCCAGGTCCGTTCGGATATGTTCAATTGCAGGTTCAAATGATCGCGCTTCTGCAAGTAATTCCAGCAATTCCTGCTGATCCTTTTGAATGTCCTGATTGAATGATTTCCATGATGCTTCTTTCTCCGATCTGGCAAAAGCCCTGGCCTCCTTTTCAATTTCATCCAGTTCTTCGGGATTGCTGAGATCATTTTCCAGAATCCATGCCCTCATTTTACGCAGGCAGTCATGCTCTGCCTCCCACTTCAGCCGCTCCTTGGACTTGTATCGTTCGTGAGAACCTGATGTCGAGTGGCCCTGGGGCTGCGTCATTTCTGTTACATGCACCAGCACCGGCACGTGTTCGGACCTGCAAACACTTTCAGCCTCCTCAAACGTTTTGCAAAGAGCTTCGTAGTCCCATCCGTTTACCGTAAAGAACTCGAAACCCTTCTCACCGTTTTGACGCTGGAACCCTGCCAATATTTTGGAGATGCTTCCCTTCGTGGTCTGGTATTCTGCCGGAACCGATATGCCATACCCATCATCCCAGACGGCCGTCAGCATAGGTACCTGAAGTACGCCCGCGGCATTAATTGCTTCGAAGAACATGCCTTCTGAGGTGGACGCGTTCCCGATGGTACCAAATGCAATCTCATTACCCTGATGAGAAAGATCTGTGAAAGGATGAAGTGATGTGTTATTTCTGAACAGCTTCGATGCATAGGCCAATCCTACCAGGCGAGGCATCTGGGCCGCTGTGGGTGAAACATCTGCGCTGCTGTTCCTGAGTTTTGAAAGTTTCTTGAATGCTCCTTTTTCATCGAGCATCCGTGTGGCATAATGTCCATTCATCAACCTGCCTGCAGAAGCCGGATCAGCCGACACGTCGGTATGTGCGTACAATTGCGCAAAGTACTGCTGGAGGGTGAGTTCCCCGATGGCAAACATGAAAGTCTGGTCGCGGTAATACCCGGCGCGGAAATCACCAGGGCGAAAGACTTTGGCCATGGCCATCTGCGCGAGCTCCTTGCCATCGCCAAAAATGCCAAACTTGGCCTTGCCCATGAAGACCTCCTTTCGGCCAATAAGACTCGCTTCCCTGCTGGCCCAGCCCAGGCGATAATCTGCAAGAATAGAAGCAATCTTCTTCTCAGTGAAGCGTGCCCGAACAGTCTTGGTCTGACTCATCACCCTATCCCCACGATTGATTTGTTACAGTAATATTCCCGGCCTGGTAAAATCAAAATTATGGAAATTCAAATCATCGTTCAAAGACCGGAAGATGATCAGAATATTATTATGAATGACAATTCAATGGCCAAAGAATTTGACCCAATCCCCTTCTTTCACCAAAGGTTCGGGGCCGGCCTCAGGGAAAAGATAGATGCCCGTGGGAACTCCTTCAATGGCCACGGTATCAAGGATATAACCTACCTGAGTTTCAAGCTCGTGAATCTCCCTTTCCACTCCCGAATTCATTATCTCAAATACCTCCACCGTCATCTTATCTTCTTCCCTGCCTGAATAAACGGCATATGGATAATGTGACATCGCATGAAGGCGGTATCCGCTGATAACGGTTTGAAAGAGGAACCTGAGGCCATGTCTGAACTGCTCGAAGTTCTCCATTCCCCTTCTCAACGAACCATAGAAAGCATATTGCTGCATAAGGCGAATTTCGGGTGAAAAGTTAAGGTTTTAGGCATTTCAATCGTCACCGAATCTTTACCTTTGCGGAGCCCTTTCAGAGGCACTGCAATCAGTAATCATTAATCAGCAATCAATATTAAGCTATGATCGTCGGCGTACCCAAGGAAATCAAGAACAACGAGAATCGTGTTGCACTCACCCCTGCCGGTGCACAGGAACTTACCCGCAGAGGACACACTGTTTACATTCAAACAACTGCAGGTGAAGGCAGCGGATTCTCTGATGATGAATACATGAAAGCAGGGGGAAAAATTCTCCCTTCTGCCGAACAAGTCTTCAGCACTGCCGAGATGATCATGAAGGTGAAGGAGCCGATAGAACAGGAATACACGCTTATTCGCCGTGACCAACTGGTGTTCACCTATTTCCACTTTGCTTCTTATGAACCGCTTGCGCATGCCATGATCAAAACAGGTGCAGTATGTCTGGCCTATGAAACGGTGGAACGCCTTGATGGAAGTCTCCCCCTCCTTGTTCCCATGAGCGAGGTGGCCGGAAGGATGGCCATACAGGAAGGAGCCAAGTATTTGGAGAAGCCGCTTAAAGGAAGAGGTATTCTGCTTGGAGGCGTTCCGGGTGTGATGCCTGCCAAGGTGCTGATTCTGGGAGGCGGAGTGGTTGGAACCAATGCAGCCAAGATCGCGGCAGGAATGGGCGCCGATGTAACCATCACAGATGTCAACATTAACCGCCTGCGTTACCTTGATGATGTCATGCCGAAGAACGTTCATACCATGGTAAGCAATGATTATGCACTTCGCGATCTGGTGAGAACGCACGATCTGATTGTTGGCGCTGTGCTGATCCCAGGTGCCAAAGCACCAAAACTTATCACGAAAGACATGCTGAAGACCATGCGACCCGGCACGGTGCTCGTGGACGTGGCTGTAGATCAGGGCGGATGCATCGAAACATGTCATCCTACTACGCACGAGAACCCCACCTACATCATTGACGATGTCGTACACTACTGTGTGGCCAACATGCCGGGAGCCGTACCCTATACCTCCACGCTGGCACTTACCAATGCGACGCTTCCTTACGCAATCAAGTTGGCAGGCCAGGGCTGGAAGAAAGCCTGTGCCGATAACATGGATCTCCGCAAGGGTTTGAACGTCATCCAGGGTAAGGTAGTCTACAAGGCTGTGGCAGACGCATTCAATCTTGCTCATACCGAGGTCAAGGAGTTTCTTGGCTGAAGATGAGCAACCAGAAATTAGTGCAAATCGCCCTGGTCGTAGAAGATTACGACAGGGCGATTCGCTTTTATACCGAAAAACTTGGATTCGTACTACTGGAGGATACCACGCTCAGTGAAAGTAAACGGTGGGTGGTAGTGGCACCCCCAGGTCCGGGTAGCTGCAAAGTGCTCCTTGCAAAAGCTGTAGGTCCGGAACAAACCAGCCGTATTGGCAATCAAACCGGTGGCAGGGTATTTCTGTTTCTCCACACCGATAACTTCAATGAAGACTTTAACCGCCTGCAGGACAATGGCATACACATTGTGAGGGGGCCAGTGGAGGAACCATATGGAAAGGTTGCTGTCTTTGCTGATTTGTACGGCAATCTGTGGGACCTTATTGAGCCCAGGATCAAACTTTAACAGATCCGTCCATTCCGCAAAGGCTGCTACTTTCCAACCGCCCTTTGAAGCATCGATTTGTCACCCGTCATTTCCCAATAGAGTAATGACATTGGAATAATGCCAGAGGTTGTGAAGCGATCCATAAACTCCTTGAGTTCGAATTTACCCTCACGCTGACGTGCATATTCAGCAATGAGCTGGTCCAACTGGACCTTACCCACGACATAGCTGGAGCCATAAGCAGGCTGCTGGAGGTAAAAATGCTCCTCATGTTGAATGGTTCCGCCGTCAGCCGGCATGAGCCCCCATGGTACCCATTTCGACGCATACTTCGTTGCCTCGTCAAAGCTCAT
>JBDHXU010000096.1:0-11573 GCA_039810905.1 Cyclobacteriaceae bacterium
AACCGTCTCACTTATGGAGCACTAGCTGAGTTATTTTTCATCGTAAACGAAATTCATGTGCAGGACTTAACTTCACATCATGAAGTATGTCTGTGCCATTTTGATCGCCTTTACCATTTTTGTTTCTCATGCCCAGGAAAAGCGGGGCCGCGCCCGCGAGTTTGGCATCACCATCGGAGTTATGCAGCCGGGTGCGCGCAATATGATCACGGACGTAAGCGGCGTGAAAGTGGGTCAGGTGACCAAAGTGGAGGGGGCATCCATCCGCACCGGGGTGACCGTAATCCTTCCTCATGCAGGCAATCTCTTCCAGGACAAAGTGCCGGCCGCTGTCTTTGTGGGAAACGGGTTTGGCAAGCTGGTCGGCACCACACAGGTGCAGGAGCTCGGCAATCTTGAAACACCTATCGCGCTTACTAACACCCTGAGTGTACCCGCTGTAATGGAGGCCCTGGTGAGGTATACCCTGCAACAACCGGGGAACGAAAAAGTACAGTCAGTCAATGCGGTGACGGGAGAAACCAATGATGGCTGGTTGAACGATATCCGGGGAATGCATGTCCGCGATGAAGACGTACTACAGGCGATCGCGCAAGCTTCTGACGGAGTTGTTGCAGAAGGTTGCGTGGGGGCAGGAACCGGCACGATGTGCCTTGGATTCAAAGGCGGAATCGGCACCTCTTCCCGTAAGCTTCCAAAAGGGGCAGGGGGCTATACTGTAGGTGTGCTGGTACAATCAAACTTCGGTGGTGTATTGCAAATTGACGGTGTGCCTGTAGGCGAGGAATTGGGAAGGTATTACATGAGCAATCTGCTGAACGAAAAAGCTGACGGGTCTTGCATGATAATTGTTGCCACAGATGCACCGCTCGATGCCCGCAATCTTCGAAGGCTGGCAGAACGCGCCTTCATGGGACTTGCGAAAACAGGAGGCATCGCCGCCAACGGTAGCGGAGATTACGTAATTGCTTTCTCAACGAGTCTGTCCGTAAGAATTGCATATGAATCCAAAGACCTGATTTATTCTTCTACCCAACTCTCCAATGATGCGATGTCCCCACTCTTTATGGCTGCCATTGAAGCGACAGAAGAAGCGATCATCAACTCGCTTTTTCAAGCCACTTCCATGGAAGGAAAAGAAGGGCATAAGGCTGAAGCATTGCCGATAGAAAAAGTGCTTGACATTATGAGAAAGCACAATGCTCTAAAAAAGTAGTTTGGGACAATCAAAGTTTTCGGGTTAACCATTGGATATCCCACCAGCAATCTTCAATTTTCGAATTATCATCCTTACTATTTACTGAACCATATGAAGCCTCTTGACATCTGTCTCCTGCAATGGGACGCCTATCAGAAATACATGGAGAAAGAGCTTAGCACCATTTCTGCAGAGCGTTTCAGTAAACCTATTGTGCCGGGTGGCAACTCACCATCGTGGATATTGGGGCATCTCGTAGACACCGATGACGCTATGCTGCCGTTACTGGGAATCGGGCAACGATTGTATCCCGATCTGAAGAGTATCTATCACCACGAACGCGACACCAATCAGCTCGGGCATCTCACTAAAGACGAACTGACCGAACGATGGAGAAAAGTGAGCAAGGCCCTTGACTCTGCTTTCCGGTCCTGGACTGAGTCAGACTGGCTGAGCAAACATACGGCAGTATCGGACGAGGATTTTGCAAAAGCGCCGCAACGGAACAGGTTGAACGTCATGCTCAGCCGGGTTTCACACAAGGCATCTCATCTCGGACAAATTGCCCTTCAAAAGAATGAAGAATGAAGAACGAAGAACGAAGAAGCATTTACTTCAGCTCAATCATCCAATCGGAAGCGATTTTTCGAGCCGCATCAACACTTTCCTTGCCGCAACGGTATAGCAGTTTCCAGTCAGACGACTTATTGGATTCATAATCCTCGTTGACGAATACCATCTTACCGTATTTTCCCTGGGCTATTTTGGCATTGAAGTCAACCGTAGATGACAACTCAAGAAAATACCTGAGTCTTTCCTTGATCAGCTTGTCGGGGGATTCGGGATAATCGGTCTGCCACTTGGCCAGTTTCGCCTGATAGTCTTTCATCTCCTGATCCTTGCCCTCCCTCATCATGTTATCCATCTCTTTGGAGAACATCGGATTGTTGGGATCATCCAGCTGTTTCAACTGTTCCTTCACTGCGGAAATCACGCCCTGATAGACTTTGCGCAAATCTCCAGTTGCCGTTTTCAGGGCCTCTTCAGATTCATGAAGTGATTTTTGAAGAGCTTCTTTCTGCTGTGCCTTCAACTCAGCAGCTGTCACCAGCGGCTCCGGGGCGTTGGGTTTCTGTCCCTCCCTGTATTCGGCATAACGCTTTTTGAAATCATCCGAACGGGAGTATGATTTTGCGTAGGCCCCAATTTCCTTTATGAGTGACAGTCTGACCGGGATGGCCAGTTCGTGATATGCTTTGGAGGCAGGTCCGGAATAGTTCCCACCGGAGAAGCTGTACCAAATCCCGGCTTGAGCGTCCTCCCTTGTGATTTTCAGTGTTTCAAGGAACACTTCGCTAAAGACAAAGCCCAGGGGCAGCAGCGCTGCCACGTACCATACCTTACGCATATACATGTTGGTTCAGATACTCTTTCATTTTACCAAGACCCTCGCGAATCATGCTGACGTCGATGCCAGAATAGGCCAGACGGATGTAGCGCTGGCGCTCACCTTCCAAAGGTCGTCCAAAATGAAGCCTGGTACAAAATGATACACCAGTATTTTGCAAGATGTCCTTTCTGAAAGTTTCGTAGTCATTGTAACCATTCCTCTCCCACAAGCCCGTTACATTCGGGAACAGGTAGAAGGTAGTCTGAGGCAACAGACACTTGATACCCGGAATGGAATTAAGAATTTCATAAGCCACGTCCCTTCTCTCCTTCAATACATCCAGTTGCTGTTTTACTTCAGGCAGCGACGTGCGCAAACCTTCCAGGGCTCCATATTGGATGAAGTGATTGGAGCATGACTCGTCGTTGACATTCAGTTTTGCTACGACATTGATAACGTCAGTTGGACCTATGGTTGCACCAAGTCGCCAGCCCGACATGGCGAACTTCTTCGAGAAGGTGTAGAGGATGATTGTACGTTCTTCCATTCCGGGCATACTGGCAATAGAATGCGTCTTTCCTTCGTAACGGATGTCAAAATAAGCTTCGTCGCTCAACACCAACAGGTCGTGCTTCAGCGCAAGGGCAGACAGCTTTTCCAGCTCGTCTCTTCCATACTCGGCCGCCGTAGGGTTTTGCGGGCTGTTGATGACCAGCATTCGCGTTCTAGGGGAAATGCTTTTCTTAAGCCCTTCAATATTCAGACGAAACTTATTTCCTTCTTCGATGAAGGTATAGGGCACAGGAACACCGCCGTTGAATGCGATTTGTGATTCATAGATGGGATAGCCGGGATTGGGATAAAGCACTTCGTCGCCCGGGTTCATGAGTGCGAGCACAAACTTTCCGATGGTAGGTTTGCCTCCAGGCTGGATCGCGACATTATCTATTGTGTAATGGGTGCCTCGCGCGAGGTTGATGTCAGTCGCCAGCGCTTCTCTCAAAGGCGTAATCCCACGTGTTGGGCAATACCCTGTCTTTCCATCTTCGATAGCTTTCAGCGTTGCCTTCACGATGGCCGCCGGAGTTTTGAAATTAAGGTCGCCAAGGTGAAATGGATACACCTTGTTACCATTCGCAGCAAATGCTGCAGCTTCCTCCGAAACAGCAAACGCCGTTTCTGTTCCCAGCGAATTGATCCTTTCTGCAATTTTCATTGTACTGCGGTTTTAATTGAACGTGGTTACCAAAGCTTCCCCTGATGATATTGCCTTTGCTTTTCTTCCATTGATGAAGTTCATAATGGCATGATATTGACTTTCCCCATCCAGGCCCGCTTCTGACACTACTGACTCGGCCTTTCCGCTTCCCAGATAATGACCTTTCCTGAACGGATACAAGCTATGCTCCCTGCCATACTGAGTGGGAACCCAACGGTAAAGTGTAGGAAGAGTAAAGCCGCTGATGCCCATGGCCGCAAGTGCAGCACTTTCCGGGAAGATCATTTTCTGTTCCTTCTCCGGCAGCGAGTCAAACAACTCTGAACTGGAAACATAATAGACATCCACATCGACATGCGCTTTGGCCAGCAAAGGCAAAGCTTGTTCAACAAAGGCATAGGCAACTTCACTTCCCTGCAAGACAACTACGCCATCGGGCTCACTCTTGGAGGATTTTTTCAACAAGTAAACTCCCTTTGATGTATCTCCAACGGGGGAAAGTCCAAGTGACTGACGATCTATGATCTTCTCATTCGGCCTCGTAACAAACGGGCAAATAACAGAAGGTCTTTTCTGCAACGCCGTAGTCATCAGCGGCCATAGCTCTGCCGGATCCCAAGGTGTAAGGGTAATGCATGTCCCTTTCGGGAAATTCTCCTGAATGAGTTGCAGTGGCTGCGGGTCAGCGTGTGTAGGTCCATCCTCCCCAGTCTTGATACCGGCATGCGCCGACACTATTATAAATGGATGGTACGGGCCAGGCTGAATCACTTGCCGGGATTGATCCCCTATGGCGTGGAGACGAGAGGCAATGTGTCCGAGGGCAACAATGAAGGCGCCGTATGAAGAGCACACTCCCATATGCCGGCCGAAACTCGAGATGCCGGACATCGTGCCGGCCATGGCGTCCTCACAGATTCCTCCGATCGATAATGTTCTCGAGCCCGGATTGGTGGCGGCATTATAGAAGCCATGTGCAAAATCCTTGGTTATGGTGTTGACGCTGGTAGAGCCCAACAGATCGGCTGCTGCCGTGAAGATGGCACCATTGCTGATCTTGTTATAGTAGGCCAGTACTTTCCCCAGTTCACCTCTTAGCGTGGTGGTTGAGCCTGGCTTCAATTGCAATTCTGCAGGAGTTTCCTGGGATGAATTCTCATTCCGTTTGAACACAGATTCTATATCCGGCGCCTGTGCCCTCTTTTGCCTGTTGAGTTTGTTTAGTTGATCACCTGAGGCCAAGACTTTCGATGCGAGGCCCCCTGTTAGCGCTGTGTCCTTTTCCAGGATATGACGAATCACCAGAAGTGCATCCCACAGACATTGTTCCACGATAGTCTGGTCCGCACCCCCCCTGCAATCCTGAATGTCCTTGCAAACTTTTACTTCCATGCCGGCCATCTTTAACACCGGTTCCAAAGCATGATGGAAGCCCACGCTGCAAAGCGGGTGACCTGCACCATGGGATTTACTTCCTTCAATTCCATAGTTCCATCCTTTGATGGTCTTGTAGACAATGGCTGTCGGCTGATGATTCTCGAAAGACGTCGCCAACTTCTGCGCTGTGAAAATCTGGGAGAAGTCCTTACCATCTTCGACGAGAATGGTATTCCAGTCATGGAGATACGTCAGTTCGCATGGATCCCATTGAACATAATCGCCGGGATGTCCATTCTCACGGCAAACGAGATTGCTGTCGATGGATGCCTGGTTCCAATCAATGTGCAGAATAGCATTTCGCAGAGATGCGGTGCCGGCGGCTGCCAGAGATTCCGCAACCCGGCCAGGGGTAAGTCCGCCTTCACCTTCCACAATGTGGATGAAGGGAGCTTGTTCCCCGTAGTAGTCCGCAGCGGCAAAGGCCAAGCCTACAGAGGATGCCATGCCGACACCTGAGGCTCCAGTTGAGAGTTTAACGAAGGGCGTTGCCGGCGTAGGGTGGCCATCCAATGCTTTCGACCGGAATTTTTTGAATAATGGCGTGGCAGTTTCGGGGTTCCTCCTGAATCCAAGGAGGTCTTCGAGTCGCAGCTGATATTTGAAATCAGATGGAAGAGCATCAAGGCGGGCGATCCTTACAATTTCGTTGCGAAGAGCGAGGGCGGCATAGAGTCCTAGCGCCTTATGCCCTGCCGAATAGGATAGTACGTCTGCGTCTATGCGCAATGGATCGGAGATGTCATGCAGCAGTGAGCTGTACAGCAATGCATTGACAAACCGGCCTGAAGAAATGGATCCGCCGGGGTGTCCGGAGAGAGGGGCATAGTTGTACAGAATGGCGCATAGTGACCTGTAGATGGTATCGAGGGTTTCAAGCCTTGAGATTTCCTCTGAAGAAACCGGAGGCTTTGCAGAGGCGCCGACTACTTGAAAGACAGCGCGTCTTGTTCCGAAGGGTAGCTGATGGGTTGCCATAAAACAAAGTAGGGAATCCCCTACCGGCAGGTGATGATGTTGGTATGTGGGGAGGGGTGATTTTTGTCAAATTGATGGATTATGCGTCACATTAACGTGACCTGCCCAATTGCAGGGCCTCGCCAAGAATAAATTGACAGTATACAGGCTCCGGGTGATTTTTGGCTTTGTTCCGCAGTGTCTGATTGTAATTCTGGTATCATTCACTGTACCACATACTAGGTGGTAAAGCATTCTAATGAACGATGCTGGAATGTCATGAACTTGTTACCTAGGCACCGACAACGGCATAAAGCAGTTGAGGGTGAAAATGAATGTCAATTCTCACTCGATCAGTATTTATTAAATCCTTGGATCGTTAGCCATTGCCAACTTAGCTATATTTGTCATTAGGTATTTTCTGGGGTCACACCCTAAACACCCTTTCATGAAGAAATCACGACTATTAGTATTTATAGTCATGGCTTGTCCATGGTTGGCCTTTGGTCAAACAGTAGGAGACTATCAGAGTAATCTCAGTTTTGGTGCAACCGGAAGCTGGTCTACCCTGGCTACATGGCAAAGATGGAACGGTGCTGCATGGGCAGTACCCACAGCATTGGAAGGTTATCCAGGACAGTTCAACACGCCTACCAATGTCAGCACAGGTGGTTTCTTCACAACAATTAACTTTGACGTATCACCACCGTTTGCTCTGAATAACTTAACCATTGGGGGCCTTTTGTCTACCGTCACAACTGCTGCGTTCAATCCAAACCTTACCATTAATGGTGCCCTGAGTTTGAGCAATACAAACGCCTTTTCGTTCGGTGGGACAGGTAACCTGACAGTACTTGGGGGCAGCTCCTTCGCCGGGACTTTTACCGACAGCAATGATACTGGCACGACCACATTCACCGGGCAGGTCACTGTAAGCAACTCAATGAATACCACGTCTGTGACCACATCCAGTCACCTCATATTTCGAGGGGGGATCAGCAATACCGGAACCGTTACAGCGGGGGGAGCCACCTTTGACACTAACAATCAGAGCATCTCTGGAAGCGGAACAATATCATTTAGTCAGAATGTGGTCATCACGGGCATTACGCTCTCGTCACTGAATGCCGGAAATCTTACCGTCAGCGGAACCACGACGGGCACCGGAAGTTTCACCAACAACAATAACACAGGGGTGGACACCTTTGTAGGCAATGTCAACCTCAGCGGCGCATTCACATCCACTGTGGCGGCATCTACCAGCCTTGTATTCCGCGGCGGGATTACGAGTAATGGAACCTCATTTTCGGCAGGTGGAGCCACCTTTGATACCAATAACCAGGCCATTACAGGCTCCACAGCGGTAAGTTTTGCAAACAATGTTGTAATCACGGGGATCACCCTGACGTTTTCAAATACAAACAACCTGACCATTACAGGAACGACCTCAGGGACCGGAAGTTTTACTGACAACAGCAACTCAGGCATAGACACTTTTGTAGGGAATGTTTCCATCACGGGCAATTTTAACACCACTGCAGTCACCTCATCCTCCAATCTCGTTTTCAGGGGAGGCATCGCGAATAGCATGACTTCCTTCACTGGCGGTGGGGCCACATTTGACACCAACGGCCAGGCCATCAGCGGAACAACGGCCACCAGTTTTGCAAACAATGTAGCTATCACAGGGATTACGCTGACTTATTCCAATACGAATAATCTAACCATATCCGGCACCACCACAGGTACAGGAAGCTTCACCGATTCAAGCAACAACGGCATCGACATTTTTGCGGGCAACGTCAATTTGGGTGGAACCTTTGACACCTCCGTGGTTACCACTTCAGCCAATGTTGTTTTTCGCGGGGGAATAACCAGCAGCGGGACTTCCTTTGTGGCCGGAGGAGCCACTTTCAATACCTCTGGCCCGCAGTCCATCTCGGGTACGACTGCGCTTTCCTTTGCAAATAATGTAATTGTAACCGGGGTTACAGTCACCAATGACAACACAGGAGGGATAACCATGTCCGCAACAGCTGGCGCAGTATTGTCCGGCACGGGAACCTGGACGCAGGGTACCACGACCAATACATTGAATTACGCAGGGACAACTATTGCCATATCAACCTTCAATGCATCGGGGATAAATAACACAGTAAACTACAATTCGGCTGCGGGCGGTCAGACCATTTATTCCACGACGTACCATCACCTGACTCTATCAGGGGGCGGTAGTCAGACCAAGACGTTGGCGGCAGCAACTGTGGTAAACGGAAATTTGTCCATTCAAAACAATTCCGTGTTCAGCGTCAGTACTTTTGGATTACAGGTTAAGGGCGATTGGCTGAACTCCAGCTCAAACGCCGATCCATTTACACAAGGTGCTCAGACCGTAACCTTTAATGGTACTGCAGCACAGAATATTACCAATACTGGAAATGCCAACGGAACGGTCTTCAACAATGTAACACTGAACAATTCCGCCGGTTTTACTCTCAACAGTGGAAACACAGTCGTCCAGGGAACTTTGACCTTCACGGCCGGCGCAGGAAGCAAAGTGAACCTGAACAGTCTGACATTAACCATCGGAACCTCTGCGGCCAGTCCGGGCACTCTGGTTCATACGCAGGCATCAACAGATGGCTGGGCCTACAATGGCAGCCTGACACGTTTTGTGAGCGCTGCAACAATTGCCGATCTCGCCGTAACCGGATTCTTCCCTCTGGGTAATGCAACCAATTTCAGGCCTTTCTATATTTCAAGTCCGGCAACCGCTATTGCCACAGGTGGTTCATTCACCGTGACCCATAGCCTGGCCACCAATACCATTATTCTCCCGCCTGCAGGTACCGGAATTGCAGATGCCAGTCCTCCGGCTAAAAATATTCTGTTGCAGCACCAGGCATCCTGGAGCGTGAGCTCATCAGGTGTGGTGGGTGGAGCAGGGACGCCATTTAATATTATTGCTGGAGGAACGGGATTCGGCGTTGTCGCGTTGCTTTCTGATCTGAGGCTCTGCAAGTCTGCATCGGTAGTCGGAACATACGTTCTGGCGACGGGCACAATTGCTGACCCCAGGCTGAAGAGAACTGGACTTACTTTGGCAAATATTACAACAACGGGGGGAAGCCAATGGTTTGTCGGCTCCACAGATGCTGTAAATACTCCTTTGCCCGTTACACTTGTCAATTTTTCAGCGGAATTATCCTCAGCGAAAGTATTGCTGAAGTGGAAAACTGAGTCGGAACTTAACAATGATGCCTTCACTGTACAGCGCACATCAGATGGTGAGACCTTCGTGGACATTCAGACCATCAAGGGCGCCGGAACAACCACCATACCCAGATCATATAGTGCCATGGATGAATCCTCAGGTGCTGGCCGTCGCTATTATCGCCTCAAGCAAACCGATTACGACGGAAATTTCAGCTATTCAAAACTGGTTATGGTGGACGTACCAGAGTCCGCCAGCTCTTCCTGGATTGCATTCCCTAACCCCACATCAGGGGCATCGTTCTCTGTCCGGTTCAATGACAGTGATGTGGGAAAGGAAGTGTTCATGAAACTCCAGGACATGAACGGAAAGGAGATTCTGGAAGACCATAAAGAGTCTCTCGAATCCATTCAGGCACATATCGTACCGTCACAGGCACTTGCTCCGGGTATTTATGTGCTTTCCATTGCCATTGAAAATCAGGTGTCCAGAATCCGTATTGTTGTGAAGTGAAAAGCGACCCGTGATGCACGCCTCGACCGGTGGCGTGTGGGTCGTTAGTCGGGTTAAGTGGATTAGATGATCAAGCGAATTGTACCTTCTTCAGGAGAGTCTTTGCCGGTTGTCGGGGTCGGAACCTGGCAGACTTTCGATGTAGGAGAATCACCAGAAACAAGAAAGAACCTCACGGATGTTCTTCACACACTGGTTGAATGGGGTGGAACAATGGTGGACAGTTCACCCATGTACGGCAGATCAGAAAAGGTTGTGGGAGATCTGTCGTCAGGAGCTGGCTTGAACAAGGAGCTGTTCATGGCTACCAAAGTCTGGACTACAGGAAAGGAAGAGGGCATCCGGCAAATGAAGCAGTCGATGGAATACCTGAGAAGGTCCAAACTCGACCTCATGCAGATACATAATCTGGTGGACTGGCGGACCCATCTTGAAACACTGCGGAAGTGGAAGGAGGAGGGAATTATTCGCTATATCGGCCTCACACACTATACCGACAGTGCCCATGATGAGATGGCAAAAATCATTCAGTCCAATCCTGTGGATTTCATGCAGATCAATTACAATCTCGCTGACAGAAATGCTGAGCGGCGGCTTCTCCCCCTGGCCCAGGACATGGGCATTGCTGTGATTGCAAACCGCCCCTTCGAGGAAGGGGCATTATTGAGCCGAACCAAAGGGAAGGAACTCCCAACCTGGGCCGGAGAATTTGATTGCCAAAGCTGGGGGCAGTTCTTTCTGAAATTCATCCTTTCCCATCCAGCCATCACCTGTGTCATTCCGGGCACAGCCAAAGTCACACACAAGATTGACAACCTGAAAGCCGGTATTGGTAAATTGCCGGATGCCGCACAGAGACAAAAGATGGCAAGCATTTTGAAGTAACATCATTGCAATAACAAATGGATACCAGACCCTGGACCCAATCGCTTGATGCCGTAACTGCGGACGTAGAGAATGAATTCGGAAGCCTGACCCCAGGCCAATTGAACTGGAAGGTCAACGACACCAGATGGAGCATAGCCCAAATACTGGACCACGTGATGGTGACAAACAGGACCTACTACCCAATTATGGAATCGCTCAAGCAGGGAACTTATGAAGTACCCTGGATTGGCAAGGTTGGTTTCATGGTAAGGTTCTTCGGCAACTTCCTGTACAATTCCCTTCAGCCGGACCGAAGGAGGAGAATGAAGACTTTTCCCCTCTGGGAGCCACGTAAAAGCAACCTTCCTGCAGACATGGTACAGCAATTCGTCCTGCACCAGCGTGAGTTCAAGGAAAAAATCGACGGGTGTGCTGAGCTTCTTGAGCAGGGGGTCGTAATTTCATCTCCGGTGAACCGGAACATAGTCTACACACTTGAAAGGGCTTTCGACATCCTGATTGTACACGAAAAGCGGCATATGGAGCAGGCCAGGGAAGTCAGAAGTATGATGTTAAACAGCAAAATATGAAACGCAAAGAATTCCTTCTTACCCTGATTAAAGGAGCAGCCCTCTCGCCCCTTCTCGCAGCCAATGCCACTGCCATGAATAACAACAATCTTCAATTCATTCAATTGTGGCGGCATGCCACGATGACCTTGACCATGAACGGAAGGAAAATCCTAATTGATCCGATGCTTTCTCCTAAGGATGCGATG
>JBDHXU010000097.1:0-11142 GCA_039810905.1 Cyclobacteriaceae bacterium
AGAAGAAGTAGTAATCGTTTCATGAGTAAAAAGGATAATGTGAAGGGGAAACAGAAGGAGGAAGGTAGGAAATGAATATTGAATATTGAATATCCAATATTCAATGTTGAAGTATACGCGAAGCGGGTTCTCCCATCAATAAATCGCTAAATCACACAATCACAAACAGATTTTCAGTTCTCCCTGCTCATCATCTTTTTCTTCTTCAGCACCATGAAATTTTCCTGTTCGAACTTTTGCGGGTCAACGCCTAACTCAATGAGCCTTTTGGTAAAGTTGGGTGCAGCCTTCAAGTGGAAGTGAAGGCCAAAGAAAAGGACATTGTTAGCCAGGCCAACGGGACCCATCATGCGGCTATCAATGACCTGTGCGAGACTGTCGGCACTTTCCTGCGCTCCCATGGCATTAAAGAGTTGAATGGGAGTCTCACCAACGGAGTTCATATCGGCGGGCTGAGAGCGGATCAAGTGCTTAAGTGCTGCGTTGGTGCCCATCCACTCATTGTTCAGGTACCTGAGGAGCAGATAAGTATAGCCGGAATCAAGCCCTGTGGTCTTAAGGATCTCCAGTCCCTTGTCATAATCCCCCTTTCTCAAATATATGTGTGATCTGACCCTTGAGCTCAAGTCATGGGCTGGAACAACTTTTGAATATAGGAGTAAGGCGCTGTCATATTTTTTCATGTTCATCAAGGTTAGCCCAACAAAACCCCTGGTCAGTACGCCGAGCGGATTTCTTTCGAGAGCTTTCTTGTAGCGTTCATAGACCGGTTGAGGATCACGCAGAGCCAGGATCATCTCCCAGCCCGAGGACCATGACTCCTTTTCGTTCAGGTAGCCGGGGAGCTGACTCCAGTCCTGTGATAAATAGGCCGCGCCAAAGCCATAGCCCAATTGCTTCTCGCGTGACTTCGCATATTTCACGGCATTGCCTACATCGCTCATCATCCTGCTGTATCGCTCTCTTTCAGTCAGCGATTTAAGGGAATCGATATTCTCACCTCCCAAAAGGTTGTGAGAATAGACATCGGAGTGGTAATAATAGGCCTCAGCAAAGTGGGGATCCAGTTTGATTGCATTTTCAAAATACCTGTTGGCGACAAACAAGTTTTCCAGACCGCCCTGCGCATGTGCCTGATTATATATCTGTTGCCCTTTGAGGAACTGCAGGTAGGCATCAATGTTGTCGGTGCCGATGCGGGTCATCTTATCCTTTGTGGAGGGATCGAGAAGGAGGTTAAGGGTCTGGGCCACGTTGCGCGAAATGTCTTCCTCGATTTTGAAGATCGAGTCGATTTTGTAGTCGTAGGCATGCGACCAGATGTGGGAGTCATCTGATGCGCGGATCAATTGAACGGTGATCTTGATCTTGTCGTTGACCTTCTGCACGGAACCTTCGAGAATATGCGCTACGTTGAGCGTGTCTGCGATACGCTTGGCCGACAGGTCCTTTTCCTTCAGAATAAAGGAAGTCGTACGTGAAATCAGCCTGAGTTCCGGGATGCCCGCAAGCTGGTTTAGCAACTCTTCTGTGACGCCGTCTGAAAACCATTTTTGATCATGTTTTGGCGAAAGGTCGTCGAAGGGAAGGACCACCAGCGATTTGTCTGTAATAGATGGTTTGATGGATTTGCCTGTTAGGGACCACCAAATTGTCGCTACAAGGGCCAATGCCATCACAGCCACAATGCCAATGGCCATCCGTGATTTTGAAGGCTCCTTTGTTGATGCAGCCTCGACAATGGCAGGTGTTGACACAGGGTTTACTGCTGATGGAGCCTGATACTCTTTAATCCCATACAGAATTTCCTTGACTGCGTTCGCCACCTTATTAATCTGGTTGCGGTACTCCGTATGATTCTGGTTGTCGGTGCGGGAGTCTTCTTCTTTCAGCGGACGGTTTACGCCAGGCTCCTTGTATGTGAAGTCGATTGCCCGAAGCGGACTCTTTAATTCTTCTTCGATCCTTCTTCTGTCGCTGTCGTCCAGTTCATGGATCTTTACCGGGAGAATGCGGCAGGCCACGTTCCCGTTGGGAAGGCGCACATCACGTGTCCATACGTCATCAGTTGCTTTGCGATTGAAAGCACAGAACTCGTGCTGCCAGGCAAACGATACTGGGTCACTGTAAGTTTGTGACAGAATGGGAATCAGGATCAGGCATTTGAGTTTGCCTTCCAGACTTTTCTCCACGTGGTGCAGTTCCAGTAGTCCATCGTGCGGACTTTTGTCAAAGTAGATCGAAACCGGATCCTTGAGGGTAGCCTTTAGTTCTTTTTCCAGATTGTGGACGAATGTCGTGACCCAGCCGTCGAGGTTGTCGTTATGGCGGTAAGAGATGAATACGTCGTATTCGAATCCGGGGACTAGCGAAGCCATTCACTAAAAATACAAGCATTTTGGGAAATCTTATGCAGATTCCTCCTAGCCCTGGCAATCGAAGCGCCTTCCTGTCACTCAAAGTAACGCCTGCCAGATGAAGAATATATTCGCAATCACATAGGCCACAATCACCAGGGTGGCGCCGCGCTTGCTCACGCGGATACATTGCTCCTTCTTTCCCCAGTCATGCAGTTTCAGCGCGATGGCCGAGACGACAAGGGCTCCGAAGATGGAGAGGAACGTAAGTGTGTGAAGGGTGTCAACAAGTGTGAACTGCGATGACTCAGGCAGCAGGGAATCTATGATGTATTTATTACCCACTGCAGCAAAGAGTCCGCCGACCGGTAAACCGAACCGGGGCTCAAGTTCCCAGGGATGCGGTGTAAAGCTGACGATGGCGATAAGGAAAGCGATGTACATGCCGATAAAAATCTTCATGAACAGGCCCCATGCATTGCGATCAATGTCCAGGTCGATGTTGAATGTAGCAAAGTCGGATTGCTGCGGGACACGGTAGTCGCCGAAGGCGGTCTCATATATATTGTGCTCCGAAGAAACTTTGAAGTTGCGCACGGTCCACCCATCGATGGCCATTTCATCTTCTATGCGGCTGCCGTTCTGGTCCGGTACAAACACCAACGATCTTTTGTCGAAGAGGGTATTTTCGATCTGAACATGCAGATGCTGGGAGTCAAAGGGGAAATCACCGACATTCCAGCGTTCCTTCATCACACACTTCATCTTCATCAGAACCCAGGCCTTGCCGTCAATGCTGTCGCGAATGATTTCAGGCTCGTCGATCGACTTGGCGTTGGGAATGTCCAGCTGCTTGCTGAAGTCGAATTTGGGATTGCTGTAGATGAACCACAACCAAAACCGGACTGTGTATTCCTTGTCGTGAAAGTTGATGTCGTGTACGCTGATGACATATGCCCCGGTGATGACGGTGTCCGGCGCCTCCGCAACAGCCAAGGCCCTTGAAACAGCCATCATAAGAATGACAATAAGTGCAACTCGTTTCATCTCAGTTGGCAGCCTGTGCCACGTAATAGATATTCAAGACCACATAGACGATTGTTACTGCACGGGAACCGATCCGGTTTACCTTCAGGCAGGTGGCCTTGTTTTCATCGTTATAGTACTTCAGTGAAAGGGCTGATACCGCCAGCACTGCCAGGATGCCCATGAATGTCAGACTGTGCAGTGTGTCCACCAAACTAAACTCCGGCGACTCAGGCAACAGAGAGTCAATAATATATTTATTACCAACAGCGGCGAACAGACCACCCACCGGCAATCCGAACCGGGGCTCCAACTCCCAGGGATGGGAGACGAAGCTGACAAGGGCGATCAGGAAGGCGATGTACATGCCGATAAAAATCTTGAGGAACAAACCCCAGGCCTCCCGTTCGATGTCCATGTCGATCTTGAACGTGGAGAATGTCTGGCTGTCCCGTCCGACGCGGGGGTCACCGAAGCCGGTGCCATACCTGGTGGTATCAGATGAGACCTGGAAGTTGGTGAGCTTCCAGCCATCGAGACCTTCTGCCTGGTTAAAAGTAGAGTGCCTTTTGTCTGCGGCAAAAATGAGTTTGTTCTTGTCGAACACAGTGTTCTCCACCCTCAGGCGCAGGTGTTGTTTGTCAAACGGGAAATCGTGGACCACCCAGCTTTCCTTCATCACACACTTCATCTTCATCTGCACCCACTTCATCCCGTTCACGGAATCCACCACGGTATCGGGGTCATCGATCTCTTTGGCATTGGGTATATCCAGCTGCGTACTGAAGTTGAAATCTGGATTCTTGTAAAGGAACCACAACCAGTAGCGGATGGTATATTCCTTATCCCGAAAGTTGATATCGTGGACGCTGATGACATAAGCCCCGACTTTCACCGTGTCGGGCTGGGCTTGTGCAACCGAGGAAGAAAGAAGAAGAACGACAAGAAGTTTTTTCATGAAGGGTGTTCTGAAGCCAAGTTACCGAAAACAGGTTTATTGCAGTCTTACCGGGACTCGATTTTCCCTTTCATCGTTCCATTGCCCTTCACGTAGGTCTCCAGCATATTGTCCATCTCCCAGAGCATGTGCATGATGGACTCTTTCGCCCTGTACCCGTGGCTTTCATAGGGCAGCAGCACATAGCGTGCAGTTCCCCCATGGCCCTTGATGGCATTGTAGAATCGTTCTGTCTGAATGGGAAAAGTGCCTGAATTGTTGTCCGCTTCGCCGTGGATCAGGAGAATGGGTGTCTTGATCTTGTCTGCATAAGAGAAGGGAGACATCTGGTAATAGATTTCCGGTGCCTGCCAGTAGGTTCTCTCCTCCGACTGGAAGCCAAAAGGCGTGAGGGTTCTGTTATAGGCGCCGCTCCGTGCGATTCCTGCTTTAAAAAGGCCACTGTGTGCGAGCAGGTTGGCGGTCATGAAAGCACCATAGCTGTGTCCGCCCACGCCAACGCGGTTTGGATCTACAACACCAAGGGAAGCGGCATAGTCGATGGCAGCTTTTGCGCTTGCAACCAACTGATCCACATAAGTGTCATTCGGTTCTTTGTCACCCTCGCCTACAATGGGAATGGAGACATTATCCAGTACTGCATAGCCCCGCACAACCCAATAGATCGGGCTGCCCCAACTGATGCGCGTGAAAGTATAAGGTGAACCCTTCACCTGGCCGGCATTGTTTTTTGATTTGAATTCTTCAGGATAGGCCCAGAAGAAAGCAGGCAGGGGACCATCTTCTTTCTTGTATCCGGGAGGCAAGTAGAGATCGGCTGTGAGATCCACACCATCGGGCCGCTTGTATTTCAACACCTGCTTTTTCACATCCTTGATCTGTGGGTAGGGATGAGGAAAGTGGGTCAACTGAGTGAGTACTTTTGAGCCCAGGGTACGCGAGAAATAATTAGCCGGGTCATTCTGTGATTCGCGTGACGTAATGAAGGAGCCTTTCTTTGTATCGGTGATCGTGACCACATATTCATAATTAGGCGCTTCGCTTCTCCACAACCTTGTAACCTTACCTGTGCCGAGGTCCATCTTGTCGAGGAAGGGGCGGTCGCCTTCGGGAGAGGCGCCGTCACCGGTGAGATAAACTGCATTGTCTGTGGTGATGGCCATTACCATGCGGCCCCAGGCATTGGAAGTCATGAAGACATTTCCGGGATCTGTGTACGTGTCTTCATAAGATCGGTCCGACAGGATTTTCTTTTTGGCGGGGTTGGAAGGATCGAACTGGTAAGTGCGTGTCTTGCGATCTGACCACCATGATTCATAAACCCATGCCGTCTTCTCATTGCCCCAGCTGATGCCGCCATACCTGAGGGGTAGGGCTGCAAGTTCAGTTGGTTGTCCGCTGAAGGGAGCGGACCATGTATATACCTTATCCCTGATGTCTGCTTTTACCTTGGGATCTCCTTCATCCTGCGCTTCTGCCCAATATAAGGTTGAAGGCTGATCGTTGCGCCAGTTATGATTGCGGGGACCTTTGATGGTGGCGTTGAACCCTACCGGGATGTTGTCGCCCAACGGAATTTCTGCAATCTTCTTCACGACATTGCCGTCGGAGTTGATCACGACCACAGACTGCGGAAAAAGGAAGACCGGTACCAGGTAAGAGTAGGGACGATGCACATTGCGGGTGAGGATTAGTGTTCCATCCGGACTGGCGTTGATTGAGTTGAACACCCCTGGGTTTCCCAAGGACTTTTCACTGCCGTCAAGGGAAGCCAGTACCAGCTGTGATGTACAGTAGTAGTCGAACTGTGCTTCATCGTACGGATTCTTCAGTAAATCCTGATAGGTTCTCGACGGCGCTTTCTTACCCAGGTTCTCTTCCACCACAGGGCCTTCCGGCACACGTGTTTTTACCGGCAGTGATTTACCTTCTGTAGCCGTGGCCAGGAAGATTAGTTGGCTGGAATTGCTCATCCATTGAACAGGGTTGGACAAGGTTGCATTGATCTTTCTTTTGCTGAGCGCATGTGAGGTATAATTGGAAAAGTCGATCAACCACAATTCAATATGATCAGTGTACGTCTGAAGAAAAGCGGCCTTCTTGCTGTCAGGTGAGAAACTGAAGTTGCTGATTTGCAGCGGTGACGGCAGTCCGCTGATAGCGCTCTCTTTGCCGTCCTTCATGTTCCGGATTTTCAACCCGATAAAATAATTGCCGCGGCTTGGACCAAAGTTATCCGGGTTGATGCGCAGGCCTGCGATACGCAGCTCCGGTCTTGAGAGTTCTTCTATTGAAGGATAGTCGGACCGGTCGAGCAGCACCATGACGGACTTATCCGGAGAGAATATCACAGCCGGTGTGAGGGGAGCCTCAACCAGTTTGGCTATTTCTTCAGGTGGGCGTCGGTAGCCCTGATTTTCCTGAGCCTGTGCATAGAAAACCAACAGGAGCAATAAAATCCACAATCCTTTTTTCATGTCTTTGGAATTTCCAGTAAGGTACATTGGGACGGGAGATTGTTCAAGAACTTGGCAATGGGTGGAAGTTAAATGAAGGTTGTAGGCCAACCCTTTACTTCCTATTTTTACGCCCCAATCAAACAAGTCATGTATCATCTCCTGCTTACCCATTCCACGCTTCGATATTTTGTACTGGTGCTGTTGATCCTGGTTATTGTTTTGGCATACCTGGGCTGGCAGGGCAAGAAACCCTACGGCCGGATGGATGGCATAGCCGGCATGCTGCTGTTTTCACTTACCCATACGCAGCTGCTCGTCGGGTTGATCCTTTATTTTGTAAGTCCTCATGTACAATTCAGCGGCGCTGCGATGAAGGATGCCAACTTGCGTTACTGGACTACGGAACACATCGTGATGATGCTGATCAGCATCACCCTCATCACCATGGCACGCATTACATCGAAAAAAATGACCGACGACACGGCCCGTCACAAGCGGATGTTCATCTTCAACCTTATTGCTCTAATCATCATCCTGATGGCCATTGCCATGAGTCATCGCGGATTCTTCTCCCTGCCGACTACCGCCATTTAAAGGACTTGTTGTCCATTGCGCGCTGGGTGGCGAGTATGCCGTCCAGGTGATCGTATTCGTGCTGGATGAGTTCGGAGAGGGCGTCACTCAACAGCCATGAATGTTCTTTCCAATTTTCATCGCGGAAGGTGAGGCGTAGCGACTTATGCCGTTCCAGCCTTACCAGCAGATTGGGAAAGCACATGCAATCATCCCACAGTTCAAATTTCTCAGGACTCATCTCTGCAAGCACGGGATTGAAGATCACCACAGGTCTCTCGATGTTCATGTAAATCAATCGCTTCATGACACCGATCTGTGGGGCTGCAATTGCGCGGCCCGCATGGTACCTGGCCCTGAACTCGAAAAGGATATCATGAAGGTCCTTCACCACAGGCATAAGCCCGGGTACTTCCTCTTCTTTAACAGGCGAAGAAACTTCATATAGTTTCGGATTTCCCAATGGAAGGATCATCTCCAGTTTTCCCATATTTGAAACTGATTTAATACTGAATCTGCTAACTTTACCAACCCCTAAAGGAACGTATATTCTGTTTTCAAAACCAATCCCCATGAAGACCTTCCTCTCGCTAGTCTTTTCATTTTTGATTTCTGCAGGTTATGCCGCAGTAGATACCACCCGATACACGATTCTCACACCGGACAAGATCGCAGGCAAGCAACTGATGTGGTCTTCCGGAGACGGCATGGTGTCCTATTATTATGAATACAACGACAGGGGCCGGGGTCCCAAACTTCGCATTGACCTTATCATGGACAATCATCAACTGTTGAGCCGCAAAGCCACCGGTGTGGATTATTTCAAGGGAGCAGTGGAGGAGAACTTCCGGATAGACAACGGAACGGCATCATGGAAAAATAAGATTGAGCAGGGACAAAAAACCGTATCAGGACCTGTCATTTATTCGGCGATGAACGGTGCTCCTGGTGAAATCGAGTGGGCTTTTAAGCTTCTCATGCACCACCGTATCCTAGAGGTGGACATGTTGCCTGCAGGGAAGCTGAAGATTGTACACATGAAAAGCCATACTGCAAGAGTGAATGGTTTTCCTGAAGAACTGGAATTGTTCGCAGTATCCGGCTCAGGTGGTCCACCTGACTATGTGTGGGTGACACCCAAGCACGAGTTCTTCGCCACCATCAGCGGATGGATGTCCACCATCAAACTCGGATATGAATTTCTTGTTCCAGAGCTGCGCAAGATCCAGGATGAAGTAGATGAAGACTACTTCGAAGTACAGGCGCTGAAGCAGATGCAGAAACCGGGTGCACCGGTGGCCATTACAGGAGTCAGCGTATTCAATTCTGTTACCGGCAAACTAATGGCAGACCAGACAGTAATCATTGACAATGACAGGATTACCCAGGTAGGTAAATCAAAGAAAGTAAAAGCACCGGCAGGAGCGAAGGTTATCGACGGCAAAGGAAAAGTGTTGCTGCCCGGATTGTGGGATAACCATGTTCACTACAACCGTGCCGATGGTCTTTATCATCTGGCTGCCGGCGTCACCAACGTGAAAGACATGGGCAACAGCCTTGATCTTCCGAATATTAAAAAACGGGTAGATGCCGGTGAACTGATCGGGCCCGACATCAGCGTAATGTCAGGATTCATTGACTTTGCGGGGCCATACTCCGGGCCGACCGGCAAGCTGGTCAATACACTCGATGAAGGAAAAGCAGCTGTCAACTTCTATGCTGACCGCGGTTATCAGCAAGTCAAGCTTTACAGCTCCATCCCGGTGGATTGGGTGAAGCCGTTGGCAGAAGAGGCACACAAGCGTGGATTAAAAGTGTGCGGTCACATTCCATCAGGAATGTCTGCAGCCAGGGCTGTGAACGACGGATATGATCAGATCATTCACATGAACATGATCATGCTCAATTTCCTGGGCGACAGTATTGACACCCGATCCATGGGGCGATTTGTCAAGGTGGCCGAGCGCGCACAGAACATCAACCCGGATGGACCGGCCGCCAAGGAATTCATCGCTCTGCTGAAGTCAAAGCAGACGGTGATCGATCCTACCATGGCTGTGTTTGAAAGCATGTTTACCCATGTTCCCGGCAAGTTGGCTCCCGGATATGAACAAGTGCAGAATATGTTCCCTGCCGATTTCAAGAGAGGCTTGTACCAGGGCGGACTTCCTACTATGAAAGGGCATGAGGCCGATTACAACCGTTCTTTCTCCGTGATGAAGACCATGTTGCTGAATCTTCACAAATCCGGCGTAACCTATGTGCCTGGCACAGATGGAATGGCCGGCTTTACGCTGCAGCGCGAGTTGGAGATCTATTCCGCCTCGTCAATTCCCAATGCGGAAGTGCTGAAACGAGCCACCCTCACCTCTGCCCAGGTGGCAGGGAAGGACAAAGACTACGGCTCAGTTGAGGTCGGTAAGAAAGCCAACCTCGTGCTTGTAGAAGGGAATCCTGTGGCCAACATATCCGACATCCGCAAAGTGATTCTCACTGTCAAGGATGGCAACCTCTATGATCCGAAGGCCATGTATGAGTCTTATGGATTTGCGTTCTGGAAGTAGGAATGGCTGGGAGCTAGTTTCGTTTTGGGTGCCATTGGAGGGAGACAAGCAACGAGCGCTGAATCAGGCATCTCCTCGCCCATGTTGATTTTTGAACCAACATGCCTGCGCACTTTAGAATAGCACGCACGTTAGTCTCCCCGTTTTGTTGATGGTCTCGGTTATGTCTTCGGATTCTTAGGACTAAATGGTGGTTTTTGTTCCACGCGGAGGAGTAGTGAGTGCAACTTGATAGTGCGTGCGCTTGTTGGTTCTGCCTGCCTGACGGCAGTCAGGAAAACCAACAAGGGCGGAGGGTGTGCTATGGGGAAGACTCTTCCTGGTCAAGCAGCACGCACCTCGCCAATGTTGGTTTTTGAACCAACATGCCTGCGCACCTTAGAATAGCACGCACGTTAGTCTCCCCGTTTTATTGATCGTCTCGATAATGTCTTCAGATTCTTAGGACTAAATGGTGGTTTTTGTTCCACGCGGAGGAGTAGTGAGTGAGTGCAACTTGATAGTGGGTGCGCTTGTTGGTTTGGGAAACCAACAAGGGCGGTGCGTGTGCTATGGGACGAGAAGGTCAATGGAGTATAGATGGATCCTCATGGTAGTTGTTCCTCCTGTTCAAGCAGCACGCACCCCGCCCATGTTGGTCTTTGGACCAACATGCCTGCGCACTTTAGTATAGCACGCACATTAGTCTCCCCGTTTTATTGATGGTCTCGGTATGTCTTCAGATTCTCAGGAGTAAATGGTGGTTTTTGTTCCACGCGGAGGAGTAGTGAGTGCAACTTGATAGTGCGTGCGCTTGTTGGTTCTGCCTGCCTGACGGCAGTCAGGAAAACCAACAAGGGCGGCGTGTGTGCTATGGGGAAGACTCTTCCTGGTCAAGCAGCACGCACCTCGCTCATGTTGGTTTTTGAACCAACATGCCTGCGCACTTTAGTATAGCACGCACATTAGTCTCCCCGTTTTATTGATGGTCTCGGTTATGTCTTCAGATTCTTAGGACTAAATGGTGGTAGTTGTTCCACGCGGAGGAGTAGTGAGTGAGTGCAGCTTGATAGTGCGTGCGCTTGTTGGTTTGAAAACCAACAAGGGCGGCGTGTGTGCTAATGGGACGAGAAGGTCAATGGAGTATAGATGGATCCTCATGGTAGTTGTTCCTCCTGTTCAAGCAGCACGCACCTCGCTCATGTTGGTTTTTGAACCAACATGCC